>JASBVX010000051.1 GCA_029960865.1 Bacillota bacterium
CGGATCCTTAGGGAGTTGGGGGCCCAGATCATCCTCCACCCTGTCAACTGGCTCAGCCCTGCCCCCAGCCCCACCTGGCGCACCCGGGCTTTGGAGAACGGGCTACCTTGGGTGGCGGCCAACCGCTGGGGCGAAGAGGAAGGGGTGGCCTTTTCCGGCGGCACCTCTATCCTGGGGCCCCACGGGGAGATCCTGGATGTTCTTTCCCGCGGGGATGGGGTGGTGGTGGCATCGGTGACCCTGGAAGGGGAGGCGGGGGCCGGGGAACCTTCCTCTTCTCCCTGGACCCGCCGCCTCCTCCTGAATCCCCAGTTTTATCCCGAAGAGCGAAAGGAGCATGCGCCAGGAACGGTGGCGGTGGTGCAGCGGGGGGTGGCCCCTTCCCAGCCGGCCGCCATGAAAGAAAGCCTGGAGGAGGGGCTGAAGAGCCTTTCCGGGGGCGATCTTCCCCAGGTGGTGGTCCTACCCCAATGGGTGGCGGCCCGGGATATCCGGGGACCCCGGGATATCGCCTCCTGGGCGGAGCCTTTGCCCGGCCCCGGGAGCGACTGGCTTTTGGAGTGGGCCCGCCGCCTCAACGGCTGCCTCATCACCACCCTTTTGGAGTGGGCCGAAGGGGACCTCTATCTGACGACGGTGGCCATGACGCCGGAGGGGATGGCCCACCAGCAAAGGGCCCTTTTCCTCCCGCCTGCAGCCCGCCCCTGGGCCCGGCCGGGGGAGGGCTATCGCCTCTGGGATTCCCCCTGGGGAAAGGCGGTTCTTTTGACCCTCCAGGAGCTCTGGGATCCGGAACCCCTTCGTGGGGCTGCCATCATGGGGGCTCGCCTGGCCTTTATTTCGGGGGATGGGGAAGGGATCCCCACCTGGCTCTTGCGGGCCCGGGCCGTGGAGAACCAGATGCTCCTGGCGGTGGCCAACCGGGAACCGGGAGGAGGATCTTTCGTTTACGGGGACCGCAAAGCGGAAGAGGGGGCAGCCCCCCTTTCGCGGGCGGGAGAGTGGCGCTATCGCTTGCCCTCCTTTGCCCCGTGGCTGGATGAAAAGAGCCTTTTGCGCCAGAGGCAGGTAGCCCTCTATACTCCCCTTTTAGGGAAGGAAAAGGCCAGGGACAACCGCCCCTGAGGGGATGCTACACTGGTAAAAGGCAGGAGGCTTCGCGTGCAGCTGGTGAACATCGGTTTCGGCAATCTGGTGGCGGTGGAGCGGGTGGTGGCCATCGTCAGTCCGGAATCGGCTCCCATCAAAAGGCTGGTGAGCGAAGCCCGGGAGAGCGGCCGCCTCATCGACGCCACCTATGGCCGGCGCACCCGAGCCGTCCTCATTACCGATGTGGGCTATGTCATCTTGGCGGCGGTGCAGCCCGAGACGGTGGCCCAGCGCATGAAATGGCCGGAAAGCCGGGAGGTGTGAAGTGCGATGGAAGAAAAACCGACCCTGGAAGGGCTGACGGAAAAGGTGCCCAGCAAATACACTCTCGTGATCCTGGCGGCCAAGAGGGCGCGGGAGATCACGGCCGGTTCCCGGATCATGGCGGGAAGCATCCACGATAAGCCCGTGATCTCCTCTCTGAAAGAAATTGCTGCCGGCAAGATCCGCTGGCAGCCGGCTGAGAAGAAGAAAGAGGGAAGCTGATTGGCCCGCCTGGTCCTGGGGGTCGGCGGTGGCATCGCAGCTTTCAAGAGCGCCCATCTGGCCAGCCTCTTGCGCAAAAGGGGCCACCGGGTCCGGGTCATTTTGACGCCTGCCGCCGCCCAGTTCGTGACGCCCCTCACTTTTGAGAGTTTGACGGGAGAGCCTGTCTACGGGGACCTCTGGGACCCTCCCCGCTACGGGGATGACGGGGAGATCTTGGGGGAGGCCCATATCCATTTGGCCCGGTGGGGGGAAGCCGCCCTGGTGGCCCCTGCCACCGCGGACCTTTTGGGCCAGCTGGCCTCCGGCCAGGCCCGCGATGGCCTCACCACCTTTTTGCTCGCCTTTGGCGGCCCTGTCCTTTTGGCCCCCGCCATGCACCACCGCATGTGGGCTCATCCGGCCGTGCAAGAGAGCGTGGCCCGTTTGCAACGCTTCGGCTACCGCTTCCTGGGGCCGGTGGCGGGAAGCCTGGCCTCAGGGGAAGAGGGATGGGGCCGGATGCTGGAGGCCCAGGAGTTGGCGGATCTTTTTGAAGATCATCTCCATGGCCGGGATCTTCAGGGGAAGAGGGTCCTGGTGACGGCCGGGCCCACCCAGGAACCGTTCGATGCTGTCCGCCACATCAGCAACCCTTCCTCGGGGAAGATGGGCTATGCCCTGGCCCAGGCGGCCTTCGGCCGGGGAGCTCAGGTCGTCCTCATCTCCGGGCCTACCTGCCTCCCTGACCCTTATGGGGTGGAGGTCCACCGGGTGCAACGGGCGGAAGAGATGTACCAGGAGGTGGCCCGCCGTTTCCCGGAGGTGGACATCCTGGTGGCGGCGGCAGCGGTGGCCGATCACCGGCCCAAGGAGTTTCACGAGGGCAAGATCCGCAAAGAGGATCTTCTTTTTCAGCTGGAACTGGAGCCCAACCCCGACATTTTGAAGGAGATGGGGCGGCGAAAGAAAAAAGGCCAGATCCTCATCGGTTTTGCCGCCGAGTGGGGCATGGACGAGGGCTCCGCTCGAAAGAAGCTTTTGGAAAAGCGCCTGGATATGGTGGTCCTGAACGATGTGTCGGGGCCGGGGGAAGGGTTCCGGGCCGACACCAACCGGGCTTTTCTCGTGACGGCCCAAGGGGTGCAAGAGTTGCCCCTTTTATCCAAAAGGGAGCTGGCCCATCGCATCTTTGATGCCGCCAAGGACCTTCCGGGAGGAGGTAGACCCGGTGGAGGAAGGTAAAGTGCTCTGGGTGCCTGATGAGAAGCGCAAGAAGGCATCCCAGATGGCCCGCTACATGGACTGGTTGGCCCGGGAAAGAGGCCTTTCTTTTGCCGGCTACCCCGATCTCTGGGAATGGTCGGTGGCGCATCTGGAGGCTTTTTGGGAGAGCGTCTGGGATTACTTCGGGGTGAAGGGGGAGAAGGGACCGGGCCCTTACCTGACTTCTCGGAAGATGCCGGGAGCCCGCTGGTTTCCCGGAGCCCTTTTGAACTACGCCCAGGAGGCGCTGCGTCGGGGCCCCGATGAAGACCCGGCCCTTTTGTACAAGGGCGAAGATGCATCCCTTTCCTCCCTCACGTATAGGGAACTAAAAGAGCAGGTGGCCGCCTTCAGGAAAGGGCTGGAGGAGCTGGGGGTGAAGGCGGGTGACCGGGTGGCGGCTTACCTTCCCAACCGCCCGGAAGCCGTCATCGGCCTCTTGGCGACCGCTTCCCTGGGGGCCATCTGGTCCAGCTGTTCTCCCGATTTTGGAGCCAGGAGCGTCCTGGATCGCTTCGGCCAGATTGAACCCACCGTCCTTTTGGCGGTGGAGGGTTACTCCTACGGCGGGCGCCGCCACGACCGCCGGGAGGTGGTCCGGGAGCTGAAGGAAGCCCTTCCTTCCCTTCAAGCCCTGGTGGTGGTGGGGGAGAAGACCCTAACGGGGGACCGCATCTATGCCTTTGCAGACGTTCTTTCTTGGGGCCGGGGAGGGGAGCTCACCTTCTACCCGGCGGAATTTTCCCACCCCTTGTGGATTCTCTACAGCTCCGGGACTACCGGCCTACCCAAGCCCATCGTCCAGGGCCATGGGGGGATTGTCCTGGAGCACCTGAAGGCCCTTTCCTTCCACAGCGATGTGGGGCCGGGCCATCGCTTCTTTTGGTACACCACCACGGGCTGGATGATGTGGAACTACCTGGTGGGAGCCCTCCTGGTGGGCGGCACCGCCATCCTTTACGACGGTTCCCCCGCCTACCCCGACCTGGGGGCCCTTTTCCGCCTGGCGGAAGAGACAAAGATGAACACCTTCGGGACCAGCGCCCCCTACATCCACACCCTATGGAAAGAGGGGTACGAACCCCGCCGCCGCTTTGATCTCTCGTCCCTCCAGGCCCTCGGTTCCACCGGAGCGCCCCTTTCTCCCGAAGGGTTCGCCTACGTCTATGAGAAGATTTCCCCCGACCTCTGGCTGGCTTCCATCAGCGGAGGCACCGATGTGTGCACTGCCTTTCTCTTGGGGTCGCCTCTCCTTCCTGTCTACGCGGGAGAGCTCCAGTGCCGGGCCTTGGGGGCCAAAGTGGAAGCTTTTAACGAGGAAGGGCAGCCGGTGGTGGAGGAGGTCGGGGAGCTGGTCCTGACGGAGCCCCTCCCCTCCATGCCCCTTTACTTTTGGAACGATCCCGAGGGGAAGCGTTACCGGGAGGCATACTTCGATACGTTCCCGGGCATCTGGCGCCATGGCGACTGGGTGAAGATTACCCGGCGGGGAACGGCCATCATCTACGGCCGCTCCGATGCCACCATCAACCGCCACGGGGTGCGCATGGGGACGGCGGAGTTCTACAGCGTGGTGGAGGGTATGCCGTGGGTGGCATAGCCTTCTCGTGGACCTTTCCAACGAGAAAGGGGAGCCGGCCCTCCTTCTCCTGGTGGCTCTCCGGGAGGGGGAGGAGCTCACCTCCGATAGGGTGGAAGAGCTGCGCCAAAGGCTCAGAAAAGAGCTATCCCCCCGCCACGTCCCGGATCAGGTGATCCCCGCTCCAGGGGTGCCCCGGACCCTCAACGGCAAGAAGATGGAGGTGCCGGTGAAAAAGCTCTTTCTGGGGGTCCCCCTGGAAAAGGCGGTGAACCTGGGGTCGGTGCAAAATCCTGAAGTCCTGGAGTTTTACCGGGAGCTGGCCCGGACATGGCCCAAGAGCTGATCTTCGCTCAGGTGGCCCTCCCTCAGGGAAAGGGCCTTCTTTTGGATTACCTTTTGCCCCCGGAGTTTGCCACCGCCCTTCCCGGGATGCGGGTGGAAGTCCCCTTGGGAACACGGAAGGCCAGGGGCTGGCTTCTCTCCCTTTCTCGGGAAACGTCCTTGAATCCGCAAAAGCTCCGGCCCATCCTCTCCCTTTTGGATGAGGAACCTCTTTTTTCGGCAGAACTGCTGGAGCTGGCCCACTATCTGGCCTGGACCACCGCTTCCCACGTGGCTTTGGTCCTGGAAGCCATGTATCCCGGCGGGACCCAACCCGGCGGGGGGCGGGAGGAGGTCTACCTCTTTCCCGGAGAGATACCGGGGGTGCTTACCCCCAAGCAGCAAAAAGTGGTGGACCTGGTGGTCCTTTTTCCGGGGCAGTTCACCCGCCGGGAAGCGGCTCGCCTGGCCGGGGTGAGCCCCTCCCTCATCGGGGGCCTTTTGCAAAAGGGGGTCCTCCAGGGGGAGGGGCCCATGGCTGCCGCTTCTTCTCCCGAACCTTTTCCGCCCCTCACCCCCCACCAGGAGGAGGCGTGGCAGAGGATGCACACGGCTTTTTCTCGGCCGGAGGGGGGCGTCTTCTTGCTCCAGGGGGTGACCGGGAGCGGCAAGACGGAAGTCTACTTGAAAGGGGCGGCCCATGCCCTTTCCCTGGGGAAAGGGGTCCTCTTCCTGGTGCCGGAGATGGCCCTTTTGCCCCAGACGGAAAAGAGGCTGCGGGCCCGCTTCGGGGACGAAGTGGTCCTTTTCCACAGCAACCTTTCCCTGGGGTCCCGCCGGAAGGTATGGGAGGCGGTGAGGGACGGCCGAAAGAAGATCCTCCTGGGTCCCCGCTCTGCCGCTTTTCTTCCTTTTCCCTCCCTGGGGCTTCTCATCATGGACGAAGAGCATGAGCCCGCCTACAAGCAGCATGAAGGGGAACCCCATTACCATGCTCGGGATGTGGTCCTCTGGCGCCAGGCGTACCATGGGGCGGTGGCCCTTTTGGGCAGCGCCACCCCTGCGGTGGAGACCCTCTACCTCACCCGGCGGGGAAAGGCCACGCGGCTCCTCCTCCCCCAGCGGGTAGGTGGAAGACCCCTCCCGCAGGTGGAGCTGGTGGACATGCGGGGGAAACGGGAGCTTTTCAGCCCGGAGCTGGAAGGGGCCATGGAAGAGACCCTCAAGAAAGGGCAGCAGGTGCTCCTTTTCTTGAACCGGAGGGGGTTTGCCCCGGTGGTGGTCTGCCGCGATTGCGGCCAGGACCTGCGCTGTCCCCACTGCGATATCGCCCTCACCTACCACCGGGACGGCACCCTCCACTGCCATTACTGCGATTACCGGCAAAAGGCCCCCGGCCGCTGTCCCCACTGCGGAAGCCCCCACCTCTACCCCATGGGCTTGGGGACCCAGAGGGTGGAAGAGGAAGTCCAGCGGAAGTTTCCCGGCGTGCGGGTGGCACGGCTGGACCGGGACGCAGCCCGCCGTGGCGGGGCTTACCAAGAGATCTACGAGATGTTTCGCCGGGGCCAGGTGGATGTGCTGGTGGGTACCCAGATGGTGGCCAAGGGCTGGGATATCGGGGGCGTCACCTTGGTGGGGGTGGTGCGGGCCGATGGAGGCCTTCATCTCCCCGATTTCCGGGCGGCGGAGAGAACCCTGCAGCTCCTGGTGCAGGTGGCGGGGCGGGCAGGGCGGGGACACCATCCCGGGCGGGTCATCATCCAGACCCTGCAGCCGGAACATCCGGCCCTGGCGGCGGCGGTGAAGGAAGATGGGGAAGCTTTCTTTGAGAAGGAACTGAGGCAAAGGGAGGAAGCGGGCTGGCCGCCTTTTCGCTCCATGGTCCGGGTGGTGGTGAGGGGCCAGGACGAAGGGGACGTGGAGAAGGGGGCGGAAGCCCTGGCCGCCCTTTGGCGGGAAGAGGTGGATGAGGTCCTGGGGCCGGCCCAAGCGCCTCTGGCCCGCCTGCAGGGGCAGTTCCGCTGGCATATGATACTCTTGGACAGGGATAAGGAGCGGCTTTTGGAAGCGGTCCACCGCTGGCGGCAAAAGGGAGAGGTCCCGCGCCGCGTCCAGGTGTGGCTGGATCCCGATCCCCTGGCCATGCTTTGATAGGGGGCCTTGATGACGGAACCAAGGGAGAAGACCATCCTTCCCATCGTGACCATCCCCGATCTCCGCCTGAAGGAGAAGGCGCGGCCCGTGCAGCGCATCCAAAAGCGCCACCGGGACCTTCTGGATGCCATGGCCGCCACCATGGAAGAGGCGGAAGGGGTGGGCCTGGCCGCACCGCAGGTGGGCCTTTTGGAGCGGATCTTCATCGCCCAGGTGGAAGGCCAGGTGCGGGAGTTCATCAATCCGGAGATTCTGGAAAAGAGCGAAGAGACGGAAGAAGGCTGGGAGGGCTGCCTCTCGGTACCCTACATCCATGCCCGGGTGCCCCGAGCCCTCAAAGTAAGGATCACCGCCCTGGACCGCAAAGGCCACCGCTTCTGGCTGGATCTGGAGGGCATCGATGCTCGGGTGGTGCAGCACGAGCTGGATCACCTGGATGGCCTTTTGATCCTGGACCGGGGGCAAAAGTTCTACGAGGTCCCCAAGGCGGCCCGCCACCTGGTGGTTTTCCTGGGGACTCCCGAGTTCTCGGTGCGGGTCCTCCTGGGGCTCTACGACAAGGGCCTGGTTCCCAAGCTGATCGTCACGGCGCCGGACCGCCAGCGGGGCCGGGGGCAAAAGCTGGCTCCCAGCCCCGTCAAAGAGGTAGCGCAGGAGCTGGAGATCCCGGTGGTCACGCCGGAAAAGCTGCGGGATCCCCAGTTCCAGGAGGCTGTGCAAAAGATGCGCCCCGACATCCTTTTGACGGTGGCCTACGGCCGCAAGCTGCCCTCTTCCCTTCTCTCCCTGCCCAAAAAAGATGCCCTCAACCTCCACGCGTCCCTTCTCCCCCGCTGGCGGGGGGCCGCCCCCATCGCTCGGGCCATTTGGGCGGGGGACAAGGTGACGGGGATTACCGTCATGCGGATGAGGGAAAAGATCGATGAAGGGGAGATCCTGAAGCAGGTGGAGATCCCCATCGACAAGGAAGACGATGCTGGCACCCTTGCGGAAAAGATGGCCTTGGCTGGGGTGGAGGCCCTCTGGGAAGTCCTGACGGCCCTTTGGGAGGGCCCCCTTTCTGGAGAGCCCCAGGATGAAAGCAGGGCCACCTGGGCTCCTCCCATCGGCCCGGAGGAAACCTGGGTCCGCTGGGATGCTCCCGCCGAGGAAGTTGTCCGCCAGGTGAGGGCCCTCACCCCGGAACCGGGGGTGCGGACCTGGCGGGTGGATCCCCCAGGGGAGGCAGCCGGGGAAGGGGAAGGCCAAAAGGAGCTCTGGCGTTTGGAAAAGGTGGAAGCGGCAGCCGCGGAAGGGGAGCCGGGGATGCTCCTGGCAGCAG
>JASBVX010000052.1 GCA_029960865.1 Bacillota bacterium
ACGAACTTGGCTGTCTGCCAGGCCAGGGCCGTCAAGGTGGTCACGATCATGAAAAGGGCCGGCAGGAAGGTGTAGAGGGTGGGAGCCCGGGTCCGGGCCAGGTGGATGGAGATGAGCATCAGGGCCAGGCCCGCCAGCAGCTGGTTGGACCCCCCAAAGTAAAGCCAGAGGTTGTTCCAGGATCCGGAGATGGCAAAGAGGAGGGGGATCAGGAGACCCACCGCCGTAGCCACATGCTTTTGCGCCAGGATGGACTGACCAAACACCTCCGCCGACACCAGCCGCCAGAAGCGGGTCACCAGTGCCTGCACCGTGAGGGCGAAGAGAACCAGGGCCGTGGAGAAAAAGACGCTGGCGAAGAGCTGACCCAGAACGCTTCCCAAGAAGACCTCCGTGAGGGTCTGGGCGCCCGCCACCCAGGCCCCGATATTGGTGGTGATCTCGCTCCGCGGAAGCACCATGTAGCAGGCCAGGGAAGCCAGGCCCAAAAGCCCCTCCGCCAGCATGGCCCCCGCCCCCACCGGATGGGCATCGGTTTCCACATCCAGCTGCTTGGAGGTGGTGGAGGAGCTCACCAGGCTATGCCAACCTGAGATGGCCCCGCAAGCGATGGCCACAAAGAGGATGGGCCAAATGGGCCCCACCCCGGTGAATCCCCCTGGGTAGGCGCTGATCCAGGCGGGTTGCTGCAGCTTCACCCCCGTCCAGGGGCTAATGAGGGCTCCCAGAAGGATCAGGACGACGGCCCCAAAGGTGGGGAAGAAGGCGATGAAGTTGA
Organism: Bacillota bacterium; assembly: GCA_029960865.1. Lineage (GTDB taxonomy): Bacteria > Bacillota > Sulfobacillia > RBS10-35 > RBS10-35 > RBS10-35. The sequence continues at coordinate 779 of JASBVX010000052.1, forward strand.
TGGGCTGGATGAAGGTGGGCAAGGGCAGGATGGAGGCCAGATACAAGAAGATGCAGGTCACCACGCCCCAAAAAAGGATGTTCCACTGCCCTGAAGCTCCCAGTTGGACCTGCCAGCGCAAGGGCTCCAGGGTCCCCAGCCAGAAGCTGATGGCCATCCCGATGAGGGCGAGGATGGTCACCGTCACGATGTTCATCCGCAGCCGATAGATCATCTGCCCTGCCAGGATCCCCACCAGGGCGATGCCCAGGGTCGCCACGAAAGAACCGGGGAAGATGTTGAAGAAAAGGGACACCAGATAGATGAAGGTGGCGGAGATGATCACCAGATAGAAGAGGATGAAACCCAAAAGGGTGTTGCGCCCTGCGCTCCCGGTGAATTCATACGCGATGGGACCGAAGGAGCGCCCTTGATTCCGCACCGAAACCATGATGGCGCCGTAATCCTGCAGCCAGCCGATGAAAAAGTTCCCCAGGATCAACCAGGCCAGAGCCGGCGCCCAACCGTAATTGATGGCGATGAAAGGCCCCAGCACAGGACCCAGGGCGGCCACGCTCTTGAACTGGTAACCCCAGAGAACATAGCGGCTCACGGGGAAATACTCCACGCCGTCGGTGTACATGTGGGCGGGAGTCGTTCGGTTGGGGTCCGGCTTCCAGACCTTGCGGTCGTACCACTTCCCATAGGCCTGGAAGGCCAGCCCGTAAGCCACCAAAGCCACTACCACAAACCAAAAGGGCGACATCTCCTTTCACCCCTTTCCACACCTTGGGACGACGGCCTTCCCGACGCCTCGGCAAGCGCTCCATCTCACCCCCCCTGGGCTATGTCTATGCGGCAAAAGGTGGGTTATTTTGAGGGTTTCGACGGATCTTCAGGAATTCCTTCCCGGTGTCTGGGAGTTCATGGGGGATTTTCCGCGAGACCACAGGTTTGGGAGATTCCCTCCGGTCAGGCTCTGTCGGCGGCCTGCGCTTCTTCGTGAACCAAGCGGAAAAGAGCCTCCACCTGCGGGTCCACAGCCCCTCGCCCCAGCTGCATCACCAGGTGGAGGTGGGGAGGCCGGCTTTTTTGGGCCAAAACTTTGAGGCCCGGGAGGGAAAAGCGAGCTTCCGCTTCCTTTCCTTCCCACAGGCCTTCCTCTGCCGGCCCTCGCCTCAGACCCATCTGCAGATGGATCTGATCCCCGTGGCCCCTCAGCTGCATCCAGGCCCAGGCCACGGGAAAATCCCTGGGCTGAAGAAGCCCAAGGAGCTGAACATCCTCCAGGTTGGCCCCCGGCTCCCTGAAGGAAACCCGAAAAGCGCTGTTCCCCAGGAGGCGATACTCCATCCCCCTTCCCAAAAGGGTGCCGTGGCGCCCTACGGAAAGGAGAAGGTCGTTCAGCCGGCGGCGATTGTAGAAAGCCCCCAGGACCCACCAGGCGAGGAAAAGGATGGCCAGCCAGAACACCATCTGCTGCAGGCTCAGCGGAATCCCCGCCTTTCCTCAGTGGATGTGGGGGCCATGCTCCACCAGATCGAACTCTTCCAGCTGGCGATGCTTCCAGCCGGGCAGTTCCGGCAACACCCAAGGCAAAAGGCGCAGCCCGATGGTGGAGTTCATCAGGGGAAGGCCCAGAAGTTGCCCGTAGATGATCAGGGTGAAAAGATCCTGGTAGCGGCTCTTTTCTTCATGGAGCTCGTGATACCAGTCGAAGAAGAGGAAGCCCCAGAGAAACTGGCGCACCCTTCCCCAGAATCCCCGGGGACGTTCCTGCAAGGGTCCATGGCGCCGGCGGGCCAGCCAGCGGCCCGCTTCCTCCAAAAAAGGATCATGCCCGTGGCCCTCTCCGCCCATGGCATGGCCTCCTTTGTGCTGCCCTGATGCCGACTTCTATCTCTATCTTGGCGAAGGACCCCTTGATTCCTTCTCCTTCGCTCCTCCCTTTCCCCCGACGAAGGACGCGAAGAGAAGACGCCAGGCCAGGAGAAGGAGAAAGGTGGTCGAAAGGGCCACGGCGGCGAAGGAAAGAGGCGTGCCTTTTCCTTCGCCCAGGGCTCGGATGAGAAGAGCCAGGGGGCCCCGCCAAAAGGTAGCGCAGGGCCACCCCCTCCGCCACCGACCGCCATCCTCCCCCAAGGGAAAAGCCCCCCGTGAAATAGGCCAGCAGCACCAAGGCGGCCCAAAAGGGGGCCGCCACTGCCGCCAGCTGGAGCAAGCCTCCGGCCGCTCCGTGGCTCTTCAACCCCAGAAAGGCAAACAAGAGAAAGACCAGGGTATCCCCCAAAAACAGGACCAGCTGCCTGGCCAGCCCTTCACCACCCCAAAAAAGAGAGCTGATTGTCTTCCGGAAGGTGGCGCAAAACCCCCTGGGCCGCCAGGGTGTCCACCACGCTCCGGCTGAGACCGGCCCGCTTCTGGAGGTCCACCCTGGAGGAAAAGGCCGCCTCTTCCCGCGCCTCCACCAGCCGCAGGGCGCTCTTTTCCCCCAGCCCTGCCACCACCGAGAAGGGAGGCAAAAGCCCCCGGTATCCCCCCTCCTCCACAGGCAAAAATTCCACCGCCCGGCTCCTTTCCAAGTCCACCGGGAAAAAGCGATAGCCTTTTTCCACCATCTCCAGGGCCACTTCCAGCACGGCCGCTTGGGCCGTCTCCCGATTGCTCCCCCGCTCCAGCTGATGAAGAAGCTGCCGCCACGTGGTCAGGTCCATCGCTAGCCAGGCACCGTCGAAGAGATCCCGGTGGCTGCTGAAGTAGGCGGCGTAGAAGGCCAGGGGATGGTGACATTTGAACCAGGCGATGCGGAAGGCCATCATCACGTAGGCCACCGCATGGGCTTTGGGGAAAAGGTAGGTGATCTTGGCGGCCGAATCGATATACCATCCAGGTACCCCCAGAGCCTCCATGGCCTGTCGATCCTCGGGCCGCAGCCCCTTTCCCTTCCGCACCCTTTCCCCGATCTCAAAGGCCTGCCGCGGATCCATCCCCATCTGGGCCAGGTAGAGGTAGATGTCTTCCCGGGTGGAGATGAGGTCCTTCAAGGTGGCCGTGCCGGCCTCCACCAGATCCCGCCCGTTGTTGGCCCACACATCGGTGCCGTGGGAAAGGCCCGAGATCCGCACCAGCTCCGCAAAGGTGCGCGGGCGGGTCTGGGCCAGCATGCCCCGCACAAACCGCGTGCCGAACTCCGGCAGGCCCAGGGCCCCCTTGCCTTCTTCCCCCTCCCAGAAGAGCCGCCGGGTGGCTTCGTCGGCAAACGGTACCTCCCGCGGATCCATACCCGTAAGTTCCTGCAGGCGTTTCAAGGTGGTGGGATCGTCATGGCCCAAAAGATCCAGCTTCACCAAACGGCCCGAGATGGCATCGTAATCGAAGTGGGTCGTCATCTGCCGGGAACTGCTGTCATTGGCCGGCCATTGCAAGGGAGTGAAACGGTGGATATCTTCCCCTTGCGGGAAAAGCATGACCCCTCCGGGGTGCTGGCCGGTGGTCCGCTTCACCCCCACCAGAAGCCTGCTCAGGCGCCGCAGTTCCGCCGCTCTTAGCTCTTTCCCCTGGGCTTCGGCCCAGGAACGGCAAAAACCGTAGGCGGTCCGCTCGGCGATGGTGGAAACGGTGCCCGCCCGGACCACGTGCTGGCGCCCCAAAAGAGCCTCCGCCTCCAGATGGGCCTGACCCTGATACTCCCCCGAAAAGTTCAGATCGATGTCGGGGACTTTTTCCCCCTCAAAGCCCAGGAAAGAGGCAAAGGGAATATCGTGGCCATCCCCCACCAGGGAATCCCCGCATCGCGGACAGGGTTTTGGGGGGAGGTCAAAGCCGGAGCCCACCTCCAGCCCTTCGGGAAACTCGGTGTGGCGGCACTGGGGACACCGGTAATGGGGAGGCAGGGGATTCACCTCGGTGATCCCCAGAAGGGTCGCCACCAGGCTGGACCCCACAGACCCTCTGGAACCCACCAGGTAGCCACCCTCAAGGGAGCGGCGAACCAAGCGGGCCGCCAGCACGTAGAGGGTGGAGTATCCGTGGCGGCGGATGGCCGCCAGCTCCACCTCCAACCGTTGCGCCACCGCCTGGGGCAAGGGATCCCCATAGAGATCGCGGGCTCTTTTTGCCACTTCCCGGAAAAGCTCTTCTTCCGCCTCGGGGAGGTGGGGGGCATGGAGGCCATCGGGAAGGGCCTTCAGGATGGGAATGCTCCGGGCCAGCTGTAACGGCTCCTCCACCACCGCCCGGCGGGCCCCCTCTTCCCCCAGGTGGGCAAAGGCGGCCAGCATGTCCTGGGTCGTCCGGAAAGGATAGGCCCCCGACTTTTCCCCGCTGCCCCTTCCCTGGTGCAGGAGGATGGTCCGCCCCACCTCATCCCATGGATCGAGGTAATGGACATCCCCCACCGCCACGGCCGGTTTGCCTTTGGCCTGGGCCGCCTCCCACAGCTCCTTCTGGTAAGCCGCCAGCACCTCGCCCTTCCCCACGTACTGGGGCGTCAGGTGGTCCAAGGTATCCAGGGGATTGAGCTCCACATAATCGTAAAAATCCAGCCTTGCCTGCCACTGCTCCTCCGGCTCCCCCGTGAGCCAGGCGTCCAGAAGTTCCCCGTCGGCGCACCCAGACGCTCCCACCCAAAGGCCCTCCCGATACTGGGCCAAAAGCACCTTGGGGATCCGGGGCACCCGGTAGAAATGCTCCACATGGGATGAGGTCACCAACCGGTAAAGGTTCTCGAGGCCCTTTTGACTCCGGGCCAAAATGGTCGCGTGGAAGGGCCTGAGGCCCCGAAACTTCTGTTCCCTAGCCGCCTGCAAAAGATCCTGCCAGGTCCCCTTGGCCCCGGCCCTCTCGAGAAGCTTCAAGAAAACGCCCCCTGCCGTCTCGGCATCATCCAGGGCCCGGTGATGCTGCTTCAGGGGGACGCCCAGCGCCCGGGCCAAGGACGCCAGCCCATGGCCTGAGAGTTCGCCCATGAAAGCCCGCGCCAGCCAGAGCGTATCCAGGACCGGCGGTCGGTAATCCAACCCCAACTCCTCCCGCGCCGCCCGGTACAGAAAGCCCGCATCGAAAGCGGCATTGTGGGCCACCAGCGGCAGATCCCCGGCAAACGCGAGAAACTCCTCCAGGACCTCTCTTAGGGGCGGCGCTTGGGAAAGCTCTTCGGGTCGGATCCCCGTCAGCCGGATCACATCGGCCTCCAGGTCCCCCTCCAGGCGCACCAGCCGCTGGAAAGTTCCCCGGGGCGCCCCCCCTTCCCACCGGACCGCCCCCACCTCGATGATGCGGTGCCCCCTGGGGGACAGGCCTGTCGTTTCTAGGTCCACCGAGAGGAAAGGACCGTCCAAGGGAAGGTGAAGCCCCCGCAGGGCCTCAGGGGGAGGTGCCTCATCCACCACATAGGCTTCCATCCCATAGATCACTTTGATCCCCAGTCGCTCCCCCGCCTCCATGGCCGCGGGAAAAGACTGCACCACCCCGTGATCGGTGATGGCCACCGCCTCATGGCCCCATGCTTTGGCCCTTTCCACCAGGGAAACGGCATCGGTGAGGGCTGCCATGGCGCTCATACGGGTATGGGCGTGGAGCTCCACCCGCTTGACCTCCGCCTCGTCGACAGGAATGGCGGGAGGTTCCATCTCCAGATGCTCCGCCAAAAGTATCGGTTCGTCGTCTTTTATGCGCCCCTCCCGGGGCACCGTCCCCCGGGCCCGCACCCGCCCGTGGAGGACCGGGGCAGGAAAGGGCTTCCCGTTCTCCATCACCCGCACCAGGAGGGAATCCTTCTCATCGGTGATGTAAAGATCCAGCCATTGCCGCCCCTGCCGGGATTCTCCCTTTTCCCAGTCGAAAAGGCGGCCCTCCACCTCCGCCCGGCCCATGCCTACCCTCACATCCCCCAAAGGGACGACGGCACCTTGGGCCTGCCGCCGAGGCCGCCCGGCCTTCCCCGGCATCTTTTCCGGCGGCGGCTCTTCTTTTTCCCGCTTCACCCGCAGCTCCACCTGGAGCCCCAAGGAGGCGAGCCGCTGCTGCCAGGATCGGGCCTCCTCCTCCGGGGTACCGGGGGAAAGGACCACCCAGACCTTCCCCAGCTCCGGATCAACCCAGAGGGCTTCCACAAAGGAGGAAAGCTCCCCCCCAGGAAGGATCTCATGCAAATCGCCCATAGCCACCTCAATCCCGCAAGGCGGAACCTGTTTTGACGATCTCCCAGTACATCTTCATGCGCAAAAGAAAACCCCGCAAAAGGCCGTACTTTTCTTCTTTCATCCGGTGGCTGACCCCATCCAGGATCACTTCCTCCACCGTCACTCCCTGTTCCCGGATGTGGCGGGTCAGGGCCACCTCCACCCCAAAACGGGCCATCTCCAGACCCGACGCCTCCATGAGGACAGCCCGCTTGACAGCCCTCTGCCCTGAAAGGTACGGGGCCATCACCTGGGCCAGATCGGTCACAGGTCGCCCGTGGCGCAACACCCCCAGGGACATGTCGGCCCGCCCCGCCAGCACCGGCTCCAGGAGGGCCTGGACGTGCTGGGGTCGCAGACCCGTCAGGTCGGCATCGAGGAAAAGGAAGACATCCCCGTCGGCCCGGTCGATGCCTTTCTTCATGGCGCCCCCTTTGCCCACATTCTGCTCCAGCTCGATGCACTCGGCCCCGGCCTGGCGGGCCACTTCCGCCGTCGTATCGGTGGAACCATCGCTGATCACCAGCACCCGGTCCACCAAGCCGCTCTCCTGTACCGCAGCCACCACCGCTGCCAGGGTTTTTTCCTCGTTGTAGGCAGGAATCACCGCTACCACCCGCATGCGCTCAGCCCACCCGTCCCCCCGTGATGTTGGCCTTCGCTTCTCCCTCTAACTTTCGTCCGCCGCCAGGCGAACTCCTTCCGGAAGGGTCTCCTCGTCGGCCCGCCGGGCCAGCTTCTCCAGCTCCCGCTGCACGATCCCGGCCACATGGGCGGCCGCCTTTTCCACCGACACCTTCTCCACATCCCCGGTGGCCCGGTGGAAGATCTCCACCAACCCTTCCCGCAGGCTCCGCTCCCCCACCGTCACCCGCAGGGGAAAGCCCATGAGGTCGGCATCGGAGAACTTCACCCCCGCGCGCTCGTCCCGATCGTCCAGGAGGACCTCCACCCCCAACCGCAGGAGCTCCCGATAGATCCCCTCCGCCGCCCCCATCAGGCTCTCATCTTCTGTATGCAAAGGCACCACGATGGCATGAAAGGGAGCAATGCTGTAGGGCCAGATGATGCCCTTGTCATCATGGGACTGCTCGATGGCCGCCGCCACCGTCCGGGTGACCCCGATGCCGTAGC
>JASBVX010000053.1 GCA_029960865.1 Bacillota bacterium
GTGGAAAGCCCCGCCAAAAGAAGGGTCCAGAAAAGGGCGCTCTTTCGTCCCACCTTGTCCCCGATGTAACCAAAAAGAAGTGCCCCGATGGGCCGCACCACAAAGGTAACTCCATAAGCTACGTAGACCGCCATGAGGCCTGCCAAGGGATCGGCGCTGGGGAAAAAGGCTTTGCTGATGTAGATGCCTGCCACGGCGAAAAGGAAAACATCGTACCATTCCAGGACCGTTCCGATGAGAGCTCCCAGGGCCACCCCGGGAGACAGCTTTCCTTTGGCCATAGAAAACCTCCCGTCTGTCATCTTTCTTAAGTGCTTTTCGGGGAAGCGCTCTCCTCTTTCCGTTGATGCTGGGGCGTAAAAAAGTACCCCGGGGAAAACCAGTAGAGGGCCATGCTGGTCACGGCTGCCGTCCCGGCAATGGCGTACATGATGAGGATCTGATAGGTGACTGCTTCCAGGGGCGAAGCCCCCGCCAGGATCATGCCCGTCATCATGCCGGGAAGCTGCACCAGGCCCACCGTCTTCAAGGCATCCAGCGTAGGGATCATGGCACCCTTGAGGGCATCCAGGGCCAGGAAGCGATAAGCGTAGGCGCTGGGAAGGCCTAAAGCCAGAAGGGTCAGGACATGGTCTTCCCGCTCCCTTTGGGCCTGAAGAAGGCGGTTGTAAAAAAGGCCGGCCGCCACCATGGCGTTCCCGATGACCATGCCGCTCAAGGGGATGATGGTCTTGGCTTCCGGTGCCACGATGCGCAGGCCCAGAAGAAGGAGCATGGCCACCCCTTCGCTCAAGGCAAGGGCGGCGAAAATTCGCCAGAAGATGCGGGGAAGACGAGGAGCTTTCTGCTGGGCGTTGGCGGCGGCCACCGCCAGCATGCCCAGGAGGGGAAAGACCAGCCAGTAAGGGGAAGACCAGCGGAAGATCCAGGTGAGGAGAAAACCCATGAGGAAAAGCTGGATCATCGCCCGGGCGGTGCCGATGAGAAGCTCCCGATCCAGGCCCAGCTGAAACCCCCGGCTGATGACCCAGACGAGGACCATGAAGCTCAGACCCAAGAAAGGGATCCAGAAACCGGTCACGGGCCATGCCTCCCCAGGCGGCCTCCCCATGCCTCCAAAAGGGACTTGGAGGTGGCTGATGAAGGCTGGGAAAAAAAGGCCTGCACCTCGTTTTGCTCCACCAGGCGCCCCTCATCCAAAACCCACACTTCATGGGCCCACTCGGCCACCAGATGGAGATCGTGGGCGGCAAAGAGAAGGCCTTCCCCTGCCTCCAGGAAGGCTTCCATCACGCGGCCCACCGCCTGGACCGTGGCCGTATCCAGGCCTGCCGTCACCTCATCAAGAAGAAGGACCTGGGGCTGGAGGAGAAGGGCCCTTCCCAAGGCCACCCGGGCCAATTCGCCCCCTGAAAGCTGCCGGGCCTCTCTCTCCCCGTAAGACCGGGGAAGCCCCAGGGTTTCCAGGAGGCCTTCCCAAGCTTCCCTGGGACAGGGTTCCCGGCGCCCAAGCCTACCGAGACAAAGGTTATCCGCCACCGTCCCCGGAAAGGCCACCGCCCGCTGCGGCACAAGGACAGCTTCCCGCCGCAAGGCCAGGGGATCCCACGCGGTAAGAGGGCGGCCTTTGTAGCAGATCTCCCCAAAAGTCGGCTCCAACAGGCGCACCAAAAGCTGCAAAAGGGTCGACTTCCCCGCACCCGAGGGGCCCACCAGGGCCACCGCCCTTCCCCTGGCGATGGCTCCTGTGATGCCCTGAATCCGGGTGCCGTAGGTCACATCCCTGAGTTCCCACAGCGCCTCAGGCAAGGAGGTCCTCCCTTGGCCTCCATGCTAACGCCCCTTGGCCCAGGCTGCCACCTTCCAGCGGGCCAGGCGCAAGAGGTTATAGAGGCTGGCCAAAAGGGCCCCTCCTCCCGAAAGGGTGAGGGCCAGGATCCAGTGGCCCGGAAGAAGGGGAACGCTCCCGAAGACCTTCGCCAGGGGTGGGACGTAGATGGTGGCCCAAAGGACGCTGAAGGAAGCCCCCAGGGCCAGCAGAAGGTAAGGGTTCTCCCACGGCCGGATGCCCCAGATCCCCTTGATCTCGGAGCGGGCATCCAGGGCATGGAAGAACTGGGAGAGGCACAGGGTCACCATGGCGAGAGTCCTCGCCAGCTGGACATGGTGGGTGAGGGTGAGGGTCAGGAGGAAGGCGTAAAGGCTGACCCCGCCGATGATGAAACCCCGCACCAGGATGAGGCGCCCTAGACCTCTGGCGAAGATGCCTTCCTTGGGATCTCGGGGAGGCCGCCCCATGATCCCCTTATCGGCGGGATCGACCCCTAGGGCCAGGGCGGGAAGGCCGTCGGTCACCAGGTTGACCAACAGCATCTGCACCGGAAGAAGAGGAAGGGGGCTCCCCAAAAGGGCTGCCCCCAGCATCACCAGAATTTCGCCCGTGTTGGAAGAGAGAAGGTAGCGGACGAACTTCCGGATATTGTCGTAGACCACCCGACCTTCCCGGATGGCCCCCACGATGGTGGCAAAGTTGTCGTCGGTCAAAAGGACGTCGGCCGCTTCTTTGGCCACATCGGAGCCGGTCTTCCCCATGGCGATACCTATGTCGCTCAGCTTCAAGGCCGGAGCATCGTTGACCCCGTCTCCCGTCATGGCCACAACGTGGCCCTTCGCTTTGAAGAGGCGGGCCACCCTCAGCTTATGGAGGGGGGACACCCGGGCCAAAGCGGCCGTTTCCTTCAGCCTCTCCCAGAGCTGGGGATCATCCAGACGGTCCATTTCCTCCCCCAGAAGCACCCGTTGCCCCTTTTTGAGGATGCCCACCTCCCGGGCGATGGCAGCCGCCGTCAGGCCGTGATCCCCTGTCACCATCAGGACCCGAAGGCCTGCCCGGTGGCACTGGGCCACCGCCTGGGCCGCCTCGGGCCGGGGCGGATCCTTGAGGGCCGCCAAACCCAGGAAGATCAGATCTTCTTCATCGGCTTCTCCGGGGGAGCGGCCCTCCCAAGGGCGAAAAGCTAGAGCCAGGACCCGGTAGGCCTCCCCAGCCAGGTCTTCTGCCCCTTTCAAGATGTCCCGGGCCTTCTCTTCCTTGAGAGGGTGGATCCCTCCCTCCCCTAGGTAGTACCGGCAGCGAGCCACCACTCCCTCCGGCGCCCCTTTGACGTAAAGGGCATCCCCTTCGGGGCCCCTCATCCACACCGTCATGCGCTTGCGCTCGGAGTCGAAGGGGACTTCCCCCATCCGCCGGTAGGCGGACCACCTATCCTTGGGGAACCCCGCCTTAAGGGCGCCGGTCCACAAGGCCACCTCCGTCGGATCTCCCCGCAGGGCCTCCGCCTCCATCCGGGCATCGTTGCAGAGGACGGCCGTTTGAAAGAGTGACTCTAGAATCTTCCGCTCCCTTCCCAACGCCTCCAGCTCCAGGATCTTCTCCTCCCACCAGAGTAAGCGCCATTCCATCTCGTTGCGGGTCAAGGTGCCCGTCTTGTCGGTCAGGATCACCGTGGCGCAGCCCAGGGTCTCCACCGCCGGCAGCCGCCGCACGATGGCTTTGGCGCGGGCCATCCGCTGCACCCCGATGGCCAGGGCCACCGTCACCGTCACGGGCAGTCCTTCGGGGATGGCGGCCACCGCCAGGCTCACCCCGCTGAAGAACATGAGGTAGGGATCCTTCCCTTGCATCACTCCCAAAAAGGCGATGAAGGCGGCAATCGCAAGGCAGGCCACCACCAAGGTGTGCCCCAGCTGGGAGAGGCGTCCCTGCAGGGGGGTTTCCCCTTCCTCTTCAGTCGTCATCATCTGGGCGATGCGGCCCATTTCGGTGCGGGGGCCCGTGGCCGTCACCACCGCTTTCCCCCGCCCCTTCACCACGAAAGTCCCCTGGAAGAGCATGTTGGTCCGGTCCCCCAAGGGGAGATTCTCCCTGGGAAGGGGGGCAGGATCTTTGGCGGCGGGAAGGGATTCCCCCGTCAAAATGGCTTCTTCCACCTCCAGGGAAAAGGCTTCCAGAAGGCGGGCGTCGGCCGGCACCCTGTCTCCCGCCTCCAGGAGCAGAATGTCCCCGGGGACCACTTCCTCCCCCGAGACCTCCATGGTTCGCCCCTGCCGCACCACCCTCGCCTTGGGGCTGGTGAGTTCCCGCAGAGCTTCCAGGGACCGCTCCGCCCGGTACTCCTGGTAAAAACCCAAAAAGGCGTTGACCACCAGAATGGCCATGATGGCCAGACCGTCGGCGCCTTCTCCCAGGGAGAAGCTCAAAAGGGCGGCTCCCAAAAGCACCAGAACCATGAAGTCGGAGAACTGGCTGACAAAGATACGCCAGGGAGAGGGGCCCTTCCCCTTGGGAAGGGCATTGGGGCCGTAACGATGAAGCCGCTGGCGGGCATCCCTTGCCTCTAGGCCTCGATCGGGATCGCTCCCCAGTTCCCTGGCCACGTCTAGGGCTCTTTTTGCATGCCAGGACAATGCCGGTGACCGTCCTCCCCTCCATGGCTATGAGAAGACAACACCGCTAAAACCTGCCGGCAAAGCCCGATCCCTCGACCCCGCCTCCCTTTCCCCCTCCCCTTTTGTTAGAATGGGCCAGCATGGAGAAAGCAGCCCTTTCCCTGACGACCACCCGCGCCATGTTCCTCTTTCTCCTCCCCATGCTCCTCAGCAACATCACCAACGGCATCAGCTCCACGCTGCAGGCCATCATGGTGGGGCAGCACCTGGGGGTGGAGGGGCTGGCGGCCTTGGCCGCTTTCCTTCCCCTCTTCTACCTCTTTATGTCCTTCCTCTTCGGCTTCACCTCGGGAAGCTCCGTTTTGGCGGCCCAGGCGTACGGTGGAGGCCAGGAACAAAAGGTTAAAGCCGTCACGGGCACCGGGGTGACGTCGGTCTTCTTCTTGGGCTGGGCCATGGCCCTTTTGGCCTACACCACCGTTCCTTACCTTCTTCAGGTCATGGGAACCCCCTCCCACGTGTACGCCGATGCGGTGGCTACCGCCCGCATCGCCGTCTGGTGCCTGCCCCCCTTCTTCCTTTTTTTCCTTTACAGCGCCCTCTTGCGGGGTCTAGGCGACTCCCGCACCCCTTTCTTTTTCCTTCTCGTCAACGTGGTGGGTATCACCGGTGCGACGGCTGCCGGCCTCTTAGGCTGGGGCATCCCTTCCCTGGGGATCCGGTCGGTAGGTTGGGGCTATGTGATAGGGGATAGCCTGGCTTTTTTGAGCCTTTTCCTTTGGCTGAGAACGAAGGGGCACCTTCTCTGGCTAAAGAAGGAGGACCTGGCCTTCTTCACGCCCCGATGGGATATTTTCTCCCCCATGTTGCGGATCGGTCTTCCCACGGCCCTGCAAAACATGCTGGTGGCCCTTTCGGAAATGGCCATCCTGGGGCTGGTCAATAGCTTTGGCGCTTCCGCCACTGCTGCTTTTGGAGCGTACTGGCAGGTCGCCAACTACATCCAGATGCCGGCCATCAGTTTAACGGTGGCGGTGTCGGTCTTCGGGGCCCAGGCGGTGGGAGCCGGTCGGAGCCAAGACCTGGGCCCCGTGGTCCGCTCGGGGCTGCTCCTGAACCTTGTCATCGGAGGCGTTCTGGTGGGGCTGGCTTACCTCCTGGCACCGGTCTATCTCCCCTGGTTCCTCACGGAAAAGGAGTCCCTCACCATCGCCCTGCGCCTCATCTGGATCACAGGATGGAGCTACCTCCTCTTCGGCGTCTCAGGGGTGTTGACGGGGATTATGCGGTCCACGGGGGCGGTCTTTTGGCCTTCAACCATCTCCGTCCTGGTCATCTGGCTGGTGGAGGTCCCCGTGGCCTACGGCCTCTCCCACCTCATCGGCATCGATGGCATCTGGTGGGGCTATGCTGCTGCCTTCACGGTTGGCCTCCTCCTCATCGGCCTCTATTATCGCTACGCCTGGCAAGGGAAAACCTACGAAGCTCTCGTCTGAGGGGGTGTCTCACCGTGCTGGACGGTATCTACCTGCGGGCCCTCCAGGAAGAACTGGCGAGCTGGAAAGGAGCCTACGTCCAGAAGGTTCAGCAGATCGGGCCTTTCTCTTTTCAGTGGCAGCTCCGCCACCCGGAAAGAGGGCGCACCTTTCTCATCGTCCATGGAGGGCCCAGCGGCCTTCTTTACTTGGCTCCCAAAGGAGAAACCCCCGTGAGCGAGGAGTCCCTTTTCTGGCAGCTCCTGCGCCACCATCTGGGAGAAGGACGGTTCTTGGGCGCATGGCAGGAAGAGCTGGAACGCGCCCTTTATCTCCGCTGGCAAGGAAAAGACGATCTGGACGAGGAAACCCTTTTCACCCTGGGGGTGGAGCTTTTAAGCCGCCCTGCCCGCCTGATTCTCCTGGCGCAAGACCACCGCATCGTGGATGCCCTTCCCCGCACCTCCCCCGACGACGAAAAGCGCCCTCTATCCCCCGGTCTCTCCTTTACCCCACCCCCGCCGCCTTCAGGGTTTCCCGCCGCCTGGCGTAAACCCGCAGAAGCCCTGCAGGACATCCTCAACGATCTCCCTTCCCTGCCCCTGGAAAAGGGGCTTCCCAAGACCTTTCCCGGCTTGGGCCCTCTCCTGGGGAGAGAGCTTTTGCAAAGGATCGGCCTTTCTCCCCAAGCCCTTCCCGGGGATCTTTCCCCCGGCCACCGGGAGGCTCTGGCCCGGGCTCTGGGAGATCTATTTCAAAGGGTCCAAGAGGGCCGGTGGCAGCCCACCCTCCTCTATCCCACGGGTGCCTTTGCCGCCTTCCCTCTCACCCCTTCTCCCGGAGAACAGGCCATGGCCTTTTCTTCCCCGTCGGAGCTTCTCTTCTTCTTCGCCCGGGAGAAAGCCCTCGAGGAAGCCAGGAAGAAGGCCCTTTCCGCTCGGATGTCGTGGGTCAAAAAAGGGCTCAAACGGGCCCAACACACCCTCCAAAATAGGGAGGCGGAGCTGGCGGAGGCTCAGGATGAAGAGCTCTTTCGCCTCTTTGGGGAGCTTCTTTTGGCCCACCTGGGAGAGGTCCCCAAAGGTGCTGAAAGCGTCACCCTCTCCGGCTGGGAGGGCCAAACCCTAACTATCCCCCTGATTCCTTCCCTCACCCCCGCCGAGAATGCCGAGAGCTACTTCCAGCGCTACAAGAAAGCCCGGCGTCGCAAGGAAGAGGGCATCGTATGGCTGCGAAAGGCCCAAAGGGAAGTCGTCCGCCTGGAAACGGCCCTGGCCGAGCTGGAGGATCTCCAGGGGGAGGACCTGGCTCCGGAGGAACTGGAGGAGGCTCTTTCCCACTGGGATGGCCGCTACCAGTTTCCTGGAGCGACAGCAAAACCGAAAAGAAGGGCGAAGGGAGGAGGGGCTTCCCTCCCCCGCCGGATGGAAGGAGCGGACGGCTGGACCTTCTTCATGGGAAAAAACCAGACCCAGAACCACTGGCTGACCTTTTCCTTCGCCCGCCCCGATGACTGGTGGTTCCATGTGCGCAGCCAGCCGGGAAGCCATGTCATCGCCAGACCTCCGGCCGGCTGGCCTAAAGACGCCCCGCCACCACCACAGGTGGCCAAAGAAGCTGCTCTTCTGGCGGCTCGCCACAGCTCCGCCCGCCATAGCCGCCACGTACCGGTGGATTACACCCGGAAACGCTATGTGCGGCCCCAAAAGGGGGCACCGGGGCAGGTCTTCTACCAGAACGAAAAGACCCTCTTTGTGTCCCCAGGGGAGGCACCATGACCGAACCCTGCTGCTTACGCCTCCCCGTTCCTAAATTCATGGGGACGTATCCCATCGAAGGGATCCGGGGTTCGCTTCCGGCTTCGGCCCCCTCTTGATCCATCGCTCCATCCAGGCGACGCCGCCGGTCACCCTCCTCCTTTTCAGTCACAGCGGCCCGTTTCAAAGTCACAGACCGGACCGGCCTCCTCGTCGGAGAGCTCCACCATGAAGCCGCCGGGAGCCGGATGTTCCGCGTCCCCCGTCATCGCGCCTGTGTCCCAAAGCAACGGCAGATGGGCGATGCGCGCCCAGCCTTCGCCTTTCTCCACCGGCTGGACCGTCAGGCCGGTAAAATAATGATCCAGGACGGCTTCCCGCTC
>JASBVX010000054.1 GCA_029960865.1 Bacillota bacterium
CCCCCAGCAATACCGACATCCTTTTGGCGTTGGGGCGGGGCGAAGACCTGGTGGGGGTGGACCGCTGGTCCCTGGAGGATCGCTACCTGGGGCCGGAGCTCCGGCACTGCGCCAATCTGGGGGGCGACCTCACTATCGACGTGGAGAAGGTGGCGGCTCTCCAGCCCGATCTGGTCCTGGCCTCCTTGAGCGTGCCGGGGATGGAAAAGGGGGTGGCCCGCTTGGAGGACCAAGGCCTTCCTTACCTGGTGGTGGAGAGCCACACCCTGGAAGGAGTGCGCCGGGGGATCCGGCAGGTGGCGCAAGCCCTTTCGTTGGAGGCCAAGGGAGAAGAGGTGGTGGCCCAACTGGATGGGGACCTGGCCCGGGCGCGGGAGATGGCCATGGCGAGGCGAAGGGAGCTGATGGAGGAAGGGCGTTCCCTTCCCCAAAAGGCGGCCTGGGAGTGGTGGCCCCGGCCCATCATTGTGGCGGGGCGGCCCAGCTGGATCCACGAGATGCTGGAGCTTCTCGGTCTGGAGCCGGTCTTTTCCGACCTGGATAAGGAAAGCAGCCCTGTGGAAGAGGAGGAGGTGGTAAGGCGCCGGCCCGACACCTATTTTGTGTGCTGGTGCGGCAGCGGGGAGCGGCGCATGAAGGTGAAGGCCATCGCCCAGCGGCCCGGTTGGGAAGGGTTGCCCCTGGTCCGGGAGAGGCGGGTTTTTCTCCTGCCGGAGCGTTACTATGGGCGGCCGGGGCCTCTTTTGGGAAAAGGCATGCGCTACCTGGCTGAGTTTCTCTACGGTGAGGATCGGCAGGGGTACGAAGCATGGGCCCGCGACGAGGCCCGGCTGGAGGCCGATGCCTTTTCCTATGTCTAGCGGGGGAGAGAGAAGACGGATAGGGTAGATAGGGAGGTGGGCCCATGGCGGATGACCGCCGGATGGGATTGACCAAAGAAGATCTCAAGGAAATGTATCGCCTCATGCTATTGGCCCGCAGGCTGGATGAACGCCAGTGGCAGCTGAACCGGATGGGCCAGGCGCCTTTTGCCATCGGGTGCCGGGGTCACGAGGGAGCGCAGATAGGGATCAGCTGGGCCCTGAAGCCGGGCCGTGACATCGTTCTCCCCTATTACCGGGACCTGGGGGTGGTCCTCCGCATGGGGATGACGCCTAAAGAGGTGATGCTGGACTTTTTCGCCAAGGCGGAGGGGCCCAGCAGCGGAGGGCGCCAGATGCCTTCCCATTACAGCCATCCCCAGAAAGGGATCGTGACCCAGTCCTCCACCGTGGCCACCCAGACCCTCCATGCGGCGGGGATGGCCTATGCGGCCCAGCAGCTGAAGGAAGACCGGGTTTTTTACACCTCCATCGGGGAGGGGAGCGCCAGCCAGGGGGAGTTTCACGAAGCCCTCAACTGGGCGGGGGTCTACAAGCTGCCGGTGCTCTTCGTGGTGCAAAACAACCAGTACGCCATTTCCGTGCCCGCTAGCAAGCAGATGGCGGTGGACCGGGTGTCCGTCAGGGCAGCAGGCTTCGGCCTGGCGGGGGTGACGGTGGATGGCCTCAAGATCCTGGACGTCTATGAAGCCGCCAAGGAAGCCGTGGAAAGGGCCCGCCGCGGGGAGGGGGCGACCCTGTTGGAGGTGATGGTGCCCCGGTTGACGGGCCATTCCACCGATGATGATCCCAGAACCTATATGACCCAGGAAGAGATGGAGGCCTTGAAGCACCGGGATCCCGTGGGCCATTTCGCCTCCTTCTTGAAGGAGCAAGGGGTCGTGGGAGACGACGAGCTGGCGGCCATCGACCAAGAGGTGCGCAAAGAAGTGGACCAGGCGACCGATGAGGCGCAAAAGGCGGCCGATCCCCGGCCGGAGGATCTCTATACCCGCCTTTACGCCACGCCCATCGAGCTCTAAGGGGGAACGGCCAATGGCGGAAAAGTTCTATGTGGATGCGGTACGGGAGGCCATGGCGGAAGAGATGGCCCGCGATGAGCGGGTGGTGCTCCTGGGGGAGGATGTGGGCAAAAGGGGCGGTGTCTTCCGGGCCAGCGTGGACCTCTTGGATCAATTCGGGGAGCGACGGGTCATCGATACGCCTCTGGCTGAGGCCAGCATCGCCGGGGTGGCGATCGGGATGGCCCTCCACGGGCTCAGGCCCATCGCCGAAATGCAGTTCGCCGATTTTTCCTTCCCTGGGTTCAACCAGGTGCAGAGCGAGGCGGGCCGCATCCATTACCGCTCCAACGGAGGTTGGAAGGTGCCCATGGTGTTGCGGATGCCCTACGGCGGGGGACCGGGGGTCCATGGGGCCCTTTACCACAGCCAGAGCGTGGAGGCGTTTTATGCCCACATCCCCGGTCTCAAGGTGGTGGCCCCGGCTTTTCCCTACGATGTGAAAGGCCTTTTGAAGGCGGCCATCCGGGATGACGACCCGGTGGTGTTCCTGGAACACAAGAAGTGCTACCGGGCCATCAAACAGGAGATCCCCGACGGGGATTACCTGGTCCCCATCGGGCCGGCGGAAGTGCGGCGGGAAGGGCGCCATATCACCCTTTACGCGTACGGGAACATGCTCCACGAGTCGCTGAAGGCGGCCGAAGAGCTCAGCCGGCAGGGGATCGAGGCGACGGTGGTGGATGTGCGGACCCTCAAGCCCTTGGACAAGAAAACCATCGTGGAAGCGGCCAAGGCCACGGGGCGGGTCCTCGTCGTCTACGAAGACAACCTCACCTATGGAGCCGGGGCCGAGATCGCCGCCATCATCGCCGATGAGGCCTTCATGCACCTGGATGCGCCGGTCAGGCGCCTGGCGGGACCCGACGTGCCGGGGATCGGGTATGCCAGCGTCCTGGAAAAGGAGTTCACCCCGGATGCCGCCAAGATTGCGGCGGCGGCTCGGGAGCTGGCGGAATTCTGAAAAGGGGGCGATCCCATGGATTATACGGTGAAGATGCCCCAGCTGGGGGAGACGGTGACGGAAGGGACGGTGGTCACCTGGCTGAAGAAGCCCGGGGAGCGGGTGGAAAAGTATGACCCCCTTCTGGAAGTGGTCACCGCCAAGGTCACGGCGGAGGTGCCCTCCCCTGAGACGGGCCAGGTGAAAGAGGTTCTGGTCCAGGAAGGGGAGACGGTGCCGGTGGGGGCGCCCCTGTGCATCCTGGAGGTGGAAGGGGCGGCAGCGGAGGAAGCGGAGGCCCCGGGGGCGCCGCCCAAGGAAGCGGCGGCACTGGCAGCCACCCCGCCCGCCAGGGAAGAAGACGACCGCCGGTACACCCCGGCGGTGCGGCGCTTGGCCAAGGAGCATGGGGTGGATCTTTCCAAGGTGAAAGGGACGGGAGCGGGGGGCCGGGTGACTGTGACCGATGTGGAAGCTTACCTGGCCCAGGAGAAGGCGGCTCCTGGTCCTGCTCCCGTTCCTCCTCCCGCACCGGCCCCTGCCCCTGCTCCCGCCCCGGCGGCGCCGGCACCCCAGCCTCCTGCTCCCCTGCCGGGGGATCGCCGGGTACCCCTGACTCCCATCCGCAAGACCATCGCCCAGAACATGGCGGAGAGCGCCCGCACCATCCCCCATGCCTGGACCATGGTGGAGGCTGACGTGACGGCCATCGAGGCCTACATCAAGCGGGAAGGGGAGTCTTTCCGCAGCCGTCACGGCGTGCCCCTCACCTTCCTCCCCTTCGCCATCCAGGCGGCGGTGGAGGGCCTCCAAGCGGTGCCGGAGCTCAACGCCAGTTGGGGCGGGGATCATATCCTTCTGCGGGGTCGCACCCATATCGGCATTGCGGTGGCGGCCGCTGAAGGGCTGGTGGTGCCCGTCATCCACGATGCGGACCAGCTGAACCTGGCGGGGCTGGCAAGAAAGGTGTACGACCTGGCCCAGAGGGCCCGGCAGGGCCAGCTGAGGCTGGAAGACGTGGAAGGTGGAACCTTCACCGTGGATAACACCGGTGCCCTGGGGACCCAGCTCTCCATGCCCATCATTCCTCCTGGACAGGCGGGGATTCTGACGACGGAGCGGGCCCAGCGCAAGCCGGTGGTGGTGGGGGAAGGGATCGCCATCCGCACCGTCATGGCCCTTTGCCTCTCCTTCGATCATCGGGTGGTGGATGGGGCCGAGGCGGCCCGGTTCCTCCAGGAAGTGAAACGGCGCCTGGAGGGATTCCAGGGATGAGGGAGGAGGGCCAGGCCCCCGCGGAGCATCGCGCCAAGGGGAAGGAGGCCTGGCCCTCCCTGGTGACGGCTTTTTGCACCGTCTCCGACACCCGGCGGGGCCAAGAGGATCGTTCCGCTGAGGTGTTCATGGAGAAAATGGCGGGGGCAGGCCACGAGGTGCGCCATCGGGCCCAGGTCCCCGACGAAAAAGAAGCCATCCGCCGGGTCGTGGCGGGGTGGCTGGCCGATCCGCATCTGGACGCCATCGTCACCAGCGGAGGAACCGGCCTATCGGGCAGGGACGTGACGGTGGCCGCCCTGCGCCCCTTGCTGGACAAAGAAATCCCCGGATTCGGAGAGCTGTTTCGTTGGCTCAGCTTCCAGGAGATCGGTCCGGCCGCCATGCTGTCGGGGGCTCTGGCAGGGGCGGCGGCAGGAAAGCTCCTGGTCATCCTTCCCGGTTCTCCCAAGGCAGTAGCCCTGGCGCTGGATAAGCTTCTTTTGCCCGAGCTTTCCCATCTTCTCTGGGAAATTCGACGGTAACGGGGCATAGGGATGCAGGGGAGGGAAACTGCATGATCTGTCCCCACTGCGGAGCGGGGATCCTGGCGGGAACCGAGACCTGTCCCGCCTGCGGCCAGGAGACGGCGGTGCCGGTCCTGTCCCTTTCCCGGCGGCCCTGGGTGCGCCTGGGAGCGGGTCTGGGGGGCACCCTTCTCCTCCTGCCCCTTCTGGGGGCTGCCTGGATCGAATGGACCACGGCCCTGCGCTTGGAACCTTTGCCCCTGGCGGTGGCGGTCCTTTTGGCGGGGGCGGGGATGGAGCTTTTACTGAGAAGCCTGGGGAGGCGCCCCGAAGGGGAAGCTTTGCAGGGCTGGGCCCGGATAGGAAAGAGGAATTCTCCCCAACCGAAAAGAAAGGACTGGCAGCAGGCGCCCCATTAGGAGGGGTTACCCTTTGGCGAAAGTGGAACTGCCCTCACAGGCCGATATTTCCGTGAAGGATCTTTTGCTGGTTCTGGAGGCCCATGGCTTTCACCCCGATCTCCGGCGCTACCGGTTCCTTCCCTACGGCCGGCGAAACATCAACATCTTCATGGAGGCGGCGACAGGGGAGAAGTTTTCCCTGCGGGTTTTCGGCAGCCGGGCTCAAGCCCAGCGGGACGGGGAAGAGAAGACCCTTGGCTGGCTGGAGGACCATCCTCCCCAGTCCATCCGGATCCCCCGCGTCCAGGGCAAGGGGGAGCTCCCCGATGCCGGCCTGCCTTACCTCCTCCTTTCCTGGCTGGAGGGAAAGGTTCCCGGCCGGGGTTTCCGCTGGGTTCCGCAGGAGCAGCAGGAACCGTTGGCCTACAGCTGGGGAAAAACCCTGGCCCATCTCCATGAGGTGCCCCTTCCCCGCCCGGGCTTTGGCCCCTTTTGGGAGGGGGAAGCTGCCCTTTCGGGCAGGCCCTTCGAAGAAGAGGAATTTGCCCGGCGGGTGGCCAGGGCTCAGGGAGAAGGGTTTTTGGGGGAAGGACAAGCGTTTTTTGCCCGCCGCTTCGTGGAAGCCCACCTGGACTATCTCGAGAAGGATGAGGCACCGGTTTTTTGCCATCAGGACCTTCATGGAGAAAATGTCCTCTATGAAGGGGAGGGCCATGAGGTCCATGTGGCGGCTTTTTTGGACTTTGAGCATGCCCGGGCTCGCTTCCCCGAGCTGGACTGGGTGATGCCCCTTTGGAGCCTTCCCCCCGATGGGACCCTCTGGGAAGAGGGGAAGTTGGGGGCCTTGCGGGGAGCGTTTGTGGCAGGGTACCGATCGGTGAGGGGGCTCCACCCCCGCTGGAGGGAACGCCTGCTGCTGGCGGAGATGATCAAGGCGGTCGGTTTCCTGATGGCCAAGGAGGCCTACATCGATTTCTTGCATGAGAACCGGCAGAAGGTGCAGGAACTCTTGAGAAGGTGGGACAGGGCATGAGGGAAGGCCACGTCCTAGTGACGGGAGGAGCCCGGGGTCTGGGGAGAAGGGTGGCCCTTTTCCTGGCGGAGCGGGGCTATGCCCTGACCATCAACTACCGGGAGAGCCAAAAGGAAGCGGAGGATCTGGTGGAGGCCATCCGCCGCGGGGGAGGGGATGCGGGGGCTGCCCAGGGGGATGTGGGACGCCCCGATGAGGCGGCAGCTCTGGTAGCGAAAGCGCAGGAGGAAAGGGGTCCTGTGGACGTCCTGGTGCATGGGGCGGGCCCTTTTGAGCGGCGGAAGGTGGCGCTGGCGGACACGCCCCTGGACCTGTGGCAAGGGATGCTGGAAGGAAACCTCGGCTCCGCCTTTTACCTCTGCCGCGCCCTTTTGCCCGGGATGAGGGAACGGCGCTTCGGACGCCTCATCTTCTTTGGGTTTGCCGAGGTGGAAGGTAACCCGGGGTGGCCCGGGCGGGGTCCCTATGCGGCGGCCAAGGCGGGGCTCTTGAGCCTGGTGAGGACCCTCTCCCTGGAGGAAGCGCCCTATGGCATTACGGCTAACCTCATCACCCCCGGGGATATCCGGGATCCGTGGAAGGAGAAAAGCATCGCCGAGGCGGTGGCAGTGAGGGTTGAGGAGCCCCTGGGAAGGCCCGGAACGGGGGAGGATGTGGCCCGAGCGGTGGCCTTTCTTGCCGGCAAGGATGCCGGCTATGTGACCGGATCGGTAGTGGCGGTGACGGGGGGCCTTTTGCCCTTGCGGGATTGAGAGGAGCGATAGTTGTGGCGGGCGAGCGTGGAGTGTCTCTCCTTTTCGATCAGAAGTTTTTCGAAGAAGATCTTTACAAGCTTCTGGCCGTGTATGTGGCGGAAAACCCAGGTTCCGAAGCACCGGCGGTGGAACTGCGGCTGGGGGACGGCAGCGTGTTTCGCCTCAAGGCCAAGGTGGTGGCCGGCGAAGGGTGGGCCGCTTTTCAGATCGTGGAAGAGGAGCGTCGCGAGGCTCCCGTGATGGCGGTGATTCCCTATCCCCTGATAACCCAGCTCCGGATCGGGCCTGCCGATGAGGCGAAAGGTCACATCGGTTTCCGCCGGGATTAAGGTGGGCAGGCCACCTTGCGGGCAAAGGCCTCCAGGGTATCGCCGCCGCTGATCCGCAGGCGGGGCAAAAGGAATAGGTCGTCGGTGGCCTGGGCGCAGCCCGGTCGGGTGGTGACAGCTGCTTCGTAGCCGGCCTCTTCCACCATGGCCCTGGCCTTTTCGTTGCTGCGCCCGGCGGGGTACGCGAAGGTCAGCACCGGTACGGCGAAGGTCTTTTCCAAAAAGGAGCGGGAGCCCCCCACTTCCCCTTCCCGGTCCTTTTCCGAAACCCGGGTGAGGTCCAGGTGGCGCATGGTGTGGGATCCCAGTTCCATGCCGGCTTGGAGCCACGTCTGCACCATGGTTTCCGTGACGGCGCCGGGGCGGCCCAGGATGTTTCCCTGGAGAAAGAGGGTGGCCTGGAAGCTGTGCTGTTGCAGGAGGGGCAGGGCCACCTCCACTGTGCTGGCATAGCCGTCATCGAACGTGATGACCACCGGATTTGGCGGGAGGGCCCGGCCCTCATGCCATGCGGAAAGCACCTCTTTCAGGGTGAGGGGGTGGAACCCTTTTTCTTCGAGCCAGTCCAGCTGGGCCGCAAAGGTCTCCCGGCTGACGTAAAGATCGGGCCAGGGATGGTCTGGAGGCGGATCGCCGATCTGGTGATACATCAGGATGGGGACTGGGGGCCAGGAGGTAACGGCCTCCTCCCCGGCGGAGGGGGCCGGGTCGGGGTCGGAGGAAGGGGCAGGGGTAGGGGTAGGGAGCTCCACGACGGGAGAGGCTGGGGTGAAGGCCAGGGGAGACCCGCATCCTCCCAGACCCAGCGCCACAACCAGCAAAAGCGGC
>JASBVX010000055.1 GCA_029960865.1 Bacillota bacterium
AACTGGCCGGCCTTCCACCCACCCCAATAGTCGGGGAACTTCTCCAGCACGAGAGAATCGCCGGGTTTCCAGCTCTTGATGGTATAGGGCCCGCTGCCTGATTCGTGGTGCTGGTTGAACCAGTCGTCTCCATTGGCCTCTAAAGGAGCCGTATCGAAGACATAGGCGGCGTAGGGTGAGCTAACGATGAGGTCCATGGGCGCCGCATACTTCAGATGGAACACCACCGTCGAGGAATCGGGGGTCTCGATGGAATCGATGGGATCCAAGATGTAGGCGGCTCCCTTCCCCCGGGAGATGGTACGATCGAAGGAAGCCTTCACATCGGCCGCCGTCATCTCTTTTCCGGTGTGAAACTTCACACCGCTCCGCAGGTGGAAGGTCCAGGTTAGGGCATCGGGCGTAGATTCATAAGATGTGGCCAAAACCCCCTGGAAGGTGGCTGTCTCGGGATCATAGCGCAAAAGGGTCTCGTACACGTTGTTGAGGGCGATGATCTCGTTGGAAAAACTGTCGCTGGGATCCCAGAATACCATGGGTTCCGTGTTGACGGCGTAAACCACCGTGTTGGGGGTAGCGGCCTTGCCTTCTCCCGCAGACCCGCCGCATCCCGCCAGGAGAAGAGGGATCGCCAGCAGGGCACCGGCCCAGATCCGTCTCATATTTCAACACCCCACCCTTTATTCAATGGGATTATACAAGCTTTAGTTTGGAAGGTACTGCGCCCAGAGCGGGCTGTCAACCAAAAATGTTTTCCGGGGTGGGGATTTGCCGTACTCTGGAAGGGAGGTGATGACGTGCCGCTTCTCCTGGTACTCCTCCTTCTGATGGGCTGGATCTTTTTCGTCCTTTTCGCCCAGGTATCGGCGGCTTCTTTCACCGCCCTGGGGCTCTCCCCCATACAGGCCATCTGGCTCTTTGCCGCCGTCCTGTTGGGAAGCGTCATCAATATCCCCGTCTGGAGCCGCACCGTCTACCGCCAAAGGCCTCCTATGAGGGCCAGCTACTTCATCTTCTACTACCCCCCTGAAGCCCGGCAGCAGGTGGTCTACATCAATGTGGGAGGGGCCCTCATCCCCGGCCTCTTCTCCCTCTATCTCCTGACCCGGGGCCCTCTTCTCCCCATGCTCATCTCCATCGCTGCGGTCACCCTGGTGGCCTGGGGCATCGCCCGGCCCAAGGAAGGGGTGGGCATCCTTCTGCCCCCCTTTATTCCGCCCCTGGTGGCGGTAGCCGTGGCCCTCATCTTTGTCCGCGGACCGGAAGTCTCCGCCGTCGCCTTTGTGGGTGGGGTCCTGGGCACCCTCATCGGGGCCGACCTCCTTCACCTGAAGGAAGTCCTGCGGCAAAACAGCCTCACCCTCAGCATCGGGGGGGCCGGGGTTTTCGACGGCATCTTTCTGGTGGGGATCCTTTCGTCCTTACTGGGGGCCTTCTTCTAAGGGGGGAAGGGCCGAGAGGCCCTGGACCGAACCGATGCGCCTGCCGTTGGCGAAATTGATGGCATCCACCACGGGAAAACCCTCTTTGGCCAGGGCGTGGGCCAGCTCCCCCGGGTACTTCACCGTCACCCGCATCACCAGGCGCGGATTCTCATGCGCCCTCCACGCCGGATGCAGGACCAGGTGGGTGATGTTCCCCCCGTGGCGGCGCACCACCTCCGCCAGGCGGGCCAGCTCCCCCGGCTGATCCCGAAGGATGAGGGTGAAGCGGGTATTAGTCTCATCCAGGCCCAGGAAGTGGCACAGCTCCACAAAGAGCGCATCGCGGGTGACGATCCCCATCAGCTTTCCTTGCTGATCCAGCACGCCCAGGAAGTTGTATTCCTGGCCCAGCATCAAGGCGGCTGCTTCTTCCACCATGGTGTGGAGCCCCACCGACAGAGGAGGGGGCGTCATGAGGTGGGCCACTTTTTGGTCAGGCACCTGGGCCCGCCGGCAAAAAGGGGCCAGGAGATGGCGGCTCACCACCCCTACCAGGCGGCCCTCTTCCACCACCGGCAGATGGGTGAGGCCGGTCTCATCCAGGCGGCGGCAGGCATCGGCCACGCTATCCTGGGGTGAGACACTTTCGATAGGTGACAGCACCACATCCCGTACGAACATGTCCTCATCTTTATTCAGGGTCGCGGGTGAAATCCCTGCTAAGGATGTTGAACCAGTTTTCTCCGTCGACAATCTTAGACAGGAAGAGGTGAGAATCTATGGCAAACTACCTGCAAGAAAAGAGAGGATGCGACAACCATGCCGAAAGTATACATCGTCGATGACGAACCCAACATCAGGCACCTTTTCGAACTGGTCCTGAAAGACGACGGCTACGAGGTCTTGTCCTTTGCCTCCGGTCGGGAGCTGAAGGAGAAAGCCCCGGTCGAACCCGACGTCCTCATCATCGATCTTCTTCTGCCAGGCGATGACGGAGCCACCATCGCCTCCCGCTGCCGCAAGGAGTGGGGCTGGGGAAAAGTTCGCTTCTGCTTTGTGACCGGCAGCCTCACCTTGAACCATTTCTTGGCCGGGGGCAAAGATCTGATGCTGGAAAAGCCCGTCTCCATCGATGTCTTGCGGGAATCAGTCCGCACACTCACTCGTCCAGCAGCATGGAAACCTCTTCATCCCGGAGTATCTCCCTGGCACGGTTGAGGATCAGCTGGGTTCCCTCCATGGCCCCCTCCGCCAGGGCCAGCCCCACCGTCAAAGCTCCGTGCTGCTGTACCAGCTTGCGCACCTTCTCTGTCTGCTCGGGATGGAGATCTCCCAGATAGCGGGATGCCCATTTCACCAAAAAAAGGCTCTCATCCACCCTGGGAGAAAAGGCCACTGCCGGCCGGTTCCTCTCCCGCTGCCTGCGGCGAGGTGACGCCACCCGCCCTTCTTCATGAGCTATCCCATTATTCTGGGAGGGGCCTATCATGGTGCGCACGTTTTGCCGAATAAAACGATCGAATTCAGCATCCCACCGCCGAAGGGTCTGAATCCGATCCAGAATGCGCCGGGGCTGGCGTTTCAGGCGGCGCTGCAACCCTGATGCAATCACCGTGAGATTGCCTGCCCGGGGTAACATCTGGCGAACTGTCTCTTTCAGGAGCTGATCTTCCTCTTCCGTCCATCCGGCAGGAAGCACCTTGGGCTCATAAGCCACTGCCCACACCCTCCTCGGTATCACTATTCATACGGAGCGGGAGTTGATCATAAGCCGAATTCTGTCATGCGCGGCCATTACTCTTGGACGCCTGTCGCCAGACGCCTCCAGCAGCCAACCCGGGAGGCTCGGCGGGCCACGTCATCCCTCCCCTATTTGGCCTTGCAGCTGGTGGGGTTTGCCAAGCCGGCCGGTTGCCCGGACCGCTGGTGCGCTCTTACCGCACCGTTTCACCCTTACCTTCCGAAGAAGGCGGTCTTCTTTTCTGTGGCACTTTCCCTGGGGTCGCCCCCGCCAGGCGTTACCTGGCACCATACCCTGTGCTGTTCGGACTTTCCTCAGGCACACCGTTGCCGGATCGCGCCTGCGGCCGCGTGATCAACTCCCGCACACAGTCCAACGTATAGTTTACTCCCCCTGATCCTTTCCGTCGATGGCCATATTGGCCAAGGCATCGGCCCGGCGATTCTCTTCCCGGGGGACATGACGGATAGCGAAAGCATCGAATCCTTGGGCCAGCTGCCGGGCCTCTTCGTACAAAGGGCGCAGGCCCGCATCCCGCACCTTATATTGCCCCATCATCTGCCGCACCATCAATTCGCTGTCAGCCCGCACCAAAACTTCCCTGGTCCCCATGGCTTTGGCATGCTGCAAAGCCGCGATGAGGGCCTTATACTCCGCCACATTGTTGGTGGCGTGGCCGATAAAGCTTTTTTTCTCCGCCACAATCTCGCCGTCTTCCCGGGAAAAGACCATGCCGATGCCTGCCGGACCGGGATTCCCCCGGGCTGCCCCGTCAGTGTGGATGATCAAACGCCAAGGCACCCCCTTCGTTCCTTCAGGCATCGTCCGGCACCAACACATGGCCGCAGTGCTGGCACTGCTGCCAGAGGCCCCTTTGCACCCTTTGCACGATGGCCAGGGGCTGTTCCACCCCGCAATGGGAACAGCGGCCCTGGCGCAGGACCGCCAGGGGTTGGCCCCCCAGGCCCGGCGCCAGCCGCTGGTATTCGGCCCAAACCTCGGGCGGCATCTTTTCCTTCAGCTCCGCCAGGCGGGCTTCCCCCTCCTGGATCCTCCCGCGGATGCCTGCCGCTTTAGCTTCTTCTTTCTCCTGGAGCTCTTTCACTTTTCCCGCCAGCTCCGTTACCCGCTGCTCCCAACGGGGGAGTTCCCTTTGGGCCCTCTCCAGCCATTCCATCCGTTCCAGCTCCTGCTCCTCCTTTTCGCTGATGGCTTTCCTCAAGGAGGCCGCTTGCTTCTCATAGGATTCGTAGTCTTTGGCGGTGCGGAAAAGGCCGCTTTCCGCCCTCTTCTCCAGCTTTCTGAGCTCTTCTTCCAGGCTCATCCTCTCCAGCTCCAGGCGCTTTCGCTGCCGCTCCCTCTCTTCCATCTGGCGCTTCAAGGCCTTCACTTTCTCTTCCTGCTGGGAAAGCTCCTGGGCTTCCTTCTCCCAGAGCTGCGCCTTTGCAAAAGCTTCCCACCATGCCTTTCCTTCCCTCAGTTCCTTCTCCACCTCTTGCGCCTGGAGAAGGGTTTTCCAAAGGGCTCGATCCAGGGCTTCCATGCCTACGCCTCCCCTCCGCTCCTCTTCGTCCTGTCACCCTGATCCTCTGCCCGTACTTTCGCTGCAGGTACCCCGCCAAAAGGGGATGGCCCTTCTCGAAAAGAAGGGGACCGATGTCGAAGAGGGGATCTTCTTCCGCCAAAGGCCAGCTGCCTCCCCCGGGGACTTCCTTTCTTCCCACCGCCATGGCCCCATAATAGCGCCCTTTTTCTTTCACTAGGTCTTCCGCCCAAAGGTGCCAGCCCCGGTGCCAAAAGTAGCGGCGGAGATAACCTTGCCCTCGCATGGGCTGAGCCACCACCCAAGAAAGCTGGCGGGTGACCTCCGCGCCTTCCTCCAGGATCTGGGCGATGGTCTGGCCGCCAAGGCCGGAGAGGATGACCCCTTCCACTTCCCCGGGATAAAGCACCCCAAGACCCTCTCCCAGGCGCCACTCCACCCCTTCGATCCCCAGCTTTCTTTCCAAAGAGGGCCCCAGCTCCAAAAGGGCGGGAGAGCGGTCGGCAGTGATGAGGCGAACCCCGGGCCTCTCTTTTTTCAAAAAGAGGGCCAGGCGGCCGTCATAGGAAGCGATGTCCGCCAGGGAAGAGGCGCCTTTCGGGACCAGGGAAGCCACCATCCAGAGCCTTTGGGAAAGCTTCATGAAGGCATCAGGGCCAGGGAGAGAGAGGCCAGGTTGAAGAGGGCGTGGGCCGTGATGGAGAACCAGAGGGTGCCGCCACGGAGGCGAAGAAAGGCCAGGATCAGCCCGATGGCCAAGAGGGGGAGGAAGAGGGTCCAGAGGCCGTGAGCGAAGGCAAAGGCGACCGATGAGAGGAAGGCGGCGCCCCAGGTGCCCCAGGGCCGCAGGAAATCCAGCAAAAGACCCCGGTAAAGGAGCTCTTCCCCCAGAGGTGCCATGAGCCCGGCGCTCAGGAAAAGGGCAACGATCATAGGCTGGGTGAAGGCGCCAGGATCGGTGACAAGGGGGTTGTTTTCCTGCAAGGGGATCCAGCGGGAGAGCGCATAGGCCGTTCCTTCTCCCGCCACCAGCACCAAAAAGGCCCCTCCTCCTCCCCAGAGAAGGAGCTTCTTGAAGGAGGGAAGGGGACGAAAGAAGTCCGCCAGATCCCCCATATGCCCCCGCAAGGCCAGCACCAACAGGATGATGAGGAGGGAGAGGGGCGGGCTCAGGATGTAGGCATAGGCCTCCAGGTGGGCTTCGTTTCCTCCCATCATGATCCAGAAGCCGACTCCGACGCTGGGGATCACCAGCTGGAGAGCAAGGATGAGGAGGAGGTCGTAGCCCCTAGCGGCGTTCCACTTCAAAGGCCTGCCAGCTCCCTGGCCACGGCGATGTGTTCCCGGTATTCCTTCCAGTCGTCGACGGGGGTTTCCAGGATCCAGGGGAGGGTCCGGATGAAGGGATGGCTCAGGATCACCTGGAGGCCTTCCTGCCCGATCTTCCCTTCTCCCAGGCGGGCATGGCGGTCCCTATGGCTCCCGAAGGGATGGACAGAGTCGTTCAGGTGAAGGGCTTTCACCCGCTCGAGCCCGATGATCCGGTCGAGATCGGCAAGGACCTTTTCCAAGGATGATGCCTCGTGGATGGGATACCCGGCGGCAAAGAGATGGCAGGTATCCAGGCAAACCCCCAGCCGCTTGGGCGATCCCAGCCCCTCCATGATGGCTTTCAGCTCCTCGAAGCGGCCTCCCACTTCCGTCCCCTGGCCCGACATGGTTTCCAGGAGGATCATGGTGTCTCCCGAGGCCTTTAAAGCCTCGGAGAGACCTGCGACGATCCTCTCCAACCCCTTTTCCACCCCGTCTCCCACATGGGATCCGGGATGGAGGACCAGATACTCGGCTCCATAGCGAGAAGCCCTTTCCAGATCGTCGTAGATGGTCTGGCGGCCGAATTCCCGGGCTTCTTCCCGGGGGCTGGCGAGGTTGATGGTGTACGGGAGATGCCCCACGATGGGATAGAGGTCCTTTTCCTTACGAAGCTTCTCCCACGCTTCGATTTCGGAGGAGAGCATGTCCCGCACTTTTCCTCCGCGAGGATTCCGGGTGAAGAAGGCAAAGGTGTCGGCCTGGACATACTCCGCCTGTCGGACGGCATCAGGGAGGCCTTTGGCGATGGAGAGATGAGCTCCCACGCGTATCGTTTCTTTTTGGGCCAATGATCCACCACCTTGGGTCCATGATAGCGGAAAACCTTCAGTGTTCCCGCAGAGCCTTCTCGATATCCCGGGCTTCGATAAGCACCCCCGGAAGGATCTTCACTTCCACTTGGCGATAGAGGGGGCGCAGGGTTTCCTGGACTTCTCTGGCTCTTTTTTCAGCCAAAGAACGGTTCACTTCCGCTTTCACAAAGGACCAGAGGGTTCCTTCGGTTTTGACCACCACCGACCAGGACTGGCTCATGGCTGGACCTCCTTCGAACGGTCTTTCTGCCATTATGATGTTTCTTTTCCTAGGGCCTTCAGGATGAGGCGGCGGATTTCCATTTCTTCCGCTTCTCCTAGGTCTTTGAGGGCATAGGAAGTCGGCCACATGGATCCTTCATCCAGGTGGGCCTTGTCGCTGAAACCGAGGGTGGCGTAGCGGCTTCTGAACTTATGGGCGTCTTGGAAGAATAAGAGGACCTTTCCCTTCCAGGAGTAGGCGGGCATGCCATACCAGAGGCGGGGAACCAGGTCTGGGGCCACTTCTTGGATGATCTGGTGGAGGCGAAGGGCCAGCTTCTGGTCGTGGGGGTCCATGGCTCGGATCTTGACGAGGACGGGGCCTTCTCCTTGGGTTTTCTCGGGTCCTTCTTTGAGTTCCTGAGCCCACTCCTGAAGGGCTGCCTTTTCTTCAGGTGACGGTTCTTTCCTTTGGCCCGCCATGATCTCAGCTCCCTATCCCTTTAACCTACCCTGAGTCTATCCTCTCTGCGAAGGAGGCGTAGGATGGACGGGAAGGGATGATGACAGCAGTGTTCGTTCTCTTGTACTTGGTGGCTTTTCTCCTCCTCGCCTTCTGGATCTACGGGGATGCTGAGGCCCGAGACATGGTGGGCATCTACTGGGTGCTGGCCCTTCTCTTCGGCGGAGTGCTGGCGCCTCTTTTCATCTACTTGGCCATCCGCGATTCCTTTTGGGTGCGGGGTGCTCCAGAGGTGTAGGTGGGGAGGCGGGTCTTCCAGCTAGGGAATGGGGAAAGGAAGGGATTGACGGCCTTGGGAACTTTCGGGCACAAAAATGGTGGGCGATGTAGGACTCGAACCTACGACCTCACGGATGTGAACCGTG
>JASBVX010000056.1 GCA_029960865.1 Bacillota bacterium
CTCCACATGGAGATCGTCCAGGAACGCTTGGAGCGGGAGTACGACCTGGATCTCATCACCACCGCTCCCAGCGTGGTGTATCGGGTGCACCTTCGGGGAGGGGAAGTGAAGGAGATCGACAACCCTGCCCTTCTTCCCGATCGGAGCACCATCGAGACCATGGAAGAACCTCTGGTGGAAGCCACCATCCTGGTTCCTTCCGATTATGTGGGGGCCGTCATGGAGCTGGCCCAGGAGCGCCGGGGAGCGCTTTCCCACATGGAATACCCCTCTCCCGAAAGGGCCCGGCTGCAATACCTTTTGCCCCTGGCGGAGATCATGTTCGACTTTTTCGATCAGCTCAAGAGCCGCACCCGGGGCTACGCCACCTTGGACTACCGTTTCTACGGTTATCGCCCTGCCGATCTGGTGAAGGTGGACATCCTGGTGGCGGGAAGCCCTGTGGATGCCTTGAGCGTCATCGTCCACAAGGATCAGGCCTACCATCGGGGGCGGCAACTGGTGGAAAAGCTGAAAGAGATCATCCCCCGCCAGCAGTTTGAAGTGGCCTTGCAGGCGGCGGTAGGCGGGAGGGTGGTGGCCCGGGAGACCATCCCCGCCCTCCGGAAAGACGTTCTTGCCAAATGCTACGGCGGCGACGTCACCCGCAAGCGCAAACTTTTGGAAAAACAAAAGGAAGGGAAAAAGCGCCTCAAGCAGATCGGCCAGGTGGAGATCCCCCAAGAAGCTTTCCTGGCGGTGCTGCGGGTGAGGGATGGCCAGTGACCTGGGGCTTGTATGTCCACCTCCCCTTTTGCGTGAGGAAATGCGTCTACTGCGACTTCCCCGTGGTCCTTTGGAATTCCGGGCGCCCTGAAGCCTACAGCCTTCTCTTACAAAGGGAAGCTTCTTTTCTGCGATCTTCCCTGGATCTCCAAGGGCCTCCCGCCACCCTCTACTTCGGGGGCGGCACCCCTTCCACCACCCCTCCTTCGGCCCTGAAAGACCTGATCGGAAAGCTGGAAGCGCTCTTTGGGCCCTTTTCCGAAACCATGGAACTCACCCTGGAAGCCAACCCCGAAACCGTCACGGCAGACGACCTTTTCGCCTGGCGGGAGATGGGCATCAACCGGGTGAGCGTGGGAGTCCAGACCTCTTCCGAAGAGACCCTTCGCCTCCTTGGCCGCCTCCACACCCGGGACCAGGTGGAAAGGCTCTTAGCGCAGCTTCCCACGCTATTTCCCACCTGGAATATGGACCTCATCTACGGCCTTCCGGGAGAAAACCTTTCCTCCTGGCAAAAGACCCTTTCCTGGGCTCTTTCGTTTGCACCTCCCCACCTTTCCGCCTACAGCCTCCAGGTGGAGGAAAGGACACCCCTTTGGTATTGGGTGAGGGAAGGGAAGGTCCAGCTCCCCCCGGAAGAGGAAGTGGCCGACATGATGGCCTGGGCACGGGAGTACCTCCCCTCCCAAGGCTTTTTCCCGTACGAGATCTCCAATTTTTCGCGGCCGGGCCACGAAAGCCGCCACAACCTCCTCTACTGGCGAAACGGGAACTACCTGGGCTTGGGGCTGGGGGCCCACTCCCACATGGAAGGGATCCGCTGGGCCAACGTAGAGAGGCTGGGGCGGTACCGGGAGCTTATTCTACAGGGCTTTTCTCCGGTGGATCCAGGAAGCGTCATCCCTGGGGATCGCCGCCGCTCTCTAAGCGATGCCATGATCATGGGGCTGCGCCTGGCGGAAGGGGTCGACCTCCTTGAGCTGAAGGACCGCTACGGGGAGGACCCAGGGAAGGTCTTCGGGGGATCCCTCCAAAGGCTCAAGGAGAGAGGTCTTTTGCAGATGGAAGGAAGCCGCGTCCGGCTCACGGCCCAGGGGGTGCTCTTGGGAAACCTGGTCTTTCAGGAGTTCCTTTAGAGCCTTTTGAGAAGGAGAATGGGTTCAGCCCTGTCGAAAGAGATAGCGTAGAAGCTTTTTCAAGGCGCGGCAAAGGAGGATGGACCATCGATAGCCGAGAGCTTTTGCAGGTACTGTCGGAAGCCACCGGACCCTCAGGCCATGAAGGGGAGGTGGCTTCCCTCATCGTGGAGGCCTTGCGGCCTCTGGCCGATGAAGTGAGCCTGGATCGCCTGGGAAACGTGGTGGCCCTGAAGCGGGGAGAAGGCGGGGGCCCGAGCGTCATGTGGGCGGCCCACATGGATGAGATCGGTCTGATGGTGGCGGATATCACGGAAGAGGGGTTTCTTCGGGTGCACCCGGTGGGGGGTATCGACCGGCGCACCCTTTTGGCCCAGGAGGTCTGGGTCCATGGGCGAAAGCTTCTTCCGGGGATCGTGGGAACGAAGCCACCCCACCTTTTAACCCCGGAAGAGCAGCAGAAGATCCCGCCCTTCCCCGAGCTCTTCGTGGATGTGGGCCTGGGGCCTGAGGTGAAAGAGTTGGTTCGCCCGGGGGATCTGGTGACGATCAGGCGGCGCTCCCTTTCCCTTCTGGGGAGCCGGGTCAGCGGCAAGGCTTTCGACAACCGGGCCAGTGTGGTGGCCATGGTGGAGGGGCTGAAAGTCCTCGCCCGTCTGCGCCACCGGGCCGATGTCCTGGCGGTGGCGACGGTGCAGGAGGAAGTGGGCCTTCGGGGGGCCACCACCGCGGCCTTTGGCCTTTCCCCCGATGCCGCCATCGCCATCGACGTCACTTTTGCCCAGCAGCCCAGCGTCAGGGAAGACGACAGCAGCAAGATGGCGGCAGGGGTCGACATCGCCCGGGGCGCCAACATCCACCCGGATCTCTTTTCCCTGGCGGAAGGGGTTGCCCGCCGAGAGGGGATCCCGTATCAGGTGTCCATCCTGCCTGCGGCCACTGGCACCGATGCCTGGGCCATCCAGGTGGCGCAAGAGGGGGTCCCCACGGGCCTTTTCAGCATTCCCCTCCGCTATATGCACAGCAGCGTCGAAGTGGTGGATCTGCAGGATATCGCCGCCACCGGGAGGCTCTTGGCCCATTTCAGCGCGGCCCTGGAGGAAGCTCAGGTGAAGGGGTGGTCCCATGGCGATCCGACGCGATGATCTCTTGACCCGCCTGGAAGATCTCTCGCTTTTGCGGGGTATCCCGGGCCAGGAAGACGAAGTTCGCCGCTACCTGGCGGAACGCCTCCAGGGCAAGGTGGATCTCTTGGAACGGGATGCCTTGGGAAACCTCATCGTGGGGGTGGGCCTCCAGAAGAAAGGACCCCGGGTGATGCTGGCGGCCCATATGGATGAAGTGGGCCTTTTGATCCACGCCATCGAGGAAAACGGGCTCCTTCGCTTCCGCAAGGTGGGAGGCATCGACGACCGCATCCTTTTGAGCAAACCCGTCCTGGTGGGGCCCAACCGGGTTCCGGGGGTAATCGGGGCCAAGCCCATCCACCTCCAAGAACCGGGGGAGCGGGAAAAGGCGGTGTCCTGGCGAGAGATGGCCATCGATATCGGGGCCAGAGACAAAAGAGAAGCGGAAGCCCAGGTGCAGGTGGGCCAGATGGCCACCTTCCTCACGGAGTTCGGGCCTTTTGGGGAAAACCGGGTGAAGGGAAAAGCCTTCGATGACCGGGCGGGGTGCACCGTCCTCCTGAGCCTTCTGGAAGAAGAATGGGAAGGACCCCTCTTCGGGATCTTCACCGTCCAGGAGGAGATCGGCCTCAGGGGTGCCCGCACCGCGGCCTACCGGGTGGATCCCCACTACGCCATCGTCCTGGAAGGGACCCCTGCCGCCGACATCCCCCGGAAGGAAGGGGAAACGCCCTCGACGGAGCTGGGAAAGGGCCCGGCCATCAGCTTCATGGACCGGAGCTCCATCGCCCACCCGCCGATGGTGAAGGAGCTCATCGAGGTGGCGGAAAGGGAGGGGATCCCCTGGCAGTGGCGCCGCACCCAGGGCGGGGGGAACGATGCCGGGGCCATCCACCTGACGCGGGCAGGGGTGCCCTCCGTCTCCATCTCCGTCCCCTGCCGCTACATCCACACCCCAGTGGCTGTTCTGGATCCTGAAGATCTTTGGCACACCGTGCAACTGGCACGGGCCTTTACCGCGGAACTTTTCAAGAAGGGAGACCGTTCATGACCGAGCTGGATCTTTTGCAAAAGCTGGCCGATGCCTACGGGCCTTCGGGCCATGAGGAGGAAGTCCGCCGCCTCTTGATGGAGGTCCTCAAGGGCCACGTGGACGACATGCAGGTGGACCCTCTGGGGAACCTTTTGGTCTACAAGAAGGGCCGTTCCGGGAGCGGAAGCAAAATCATGTGGGCGGCCCACATGGATGAGATCGGGGTCATCGTGGTGGATATCGACGACAAGGGTTTCCTCCGCCTCCAGCCGGTGGGAGGGGTTGATCCCTTGGTCCTTTTGGGTCAGCGGGTGAGGTTTCCCGGAGGCGTCGTAGCCAGCATCGGGGCGGAGCCGGTGGAGGACCCCAAGGAGATCAAGTTCCCCAAACTCTTCGCCGACATCGGGGCCAGCAGCAAAGAGCAGGCGGAAAAGGCCGTCGGCTACGGCACCATGGGAGTCTACTACGCATCCTTTCGGGAAAGGGACGGCATCGCCAGCGGCAAGGCCATGGACGATCGCAGCGGCTGCGCCATCCTGGCCCAGGCTCTTTTGGAGATGAAAGAGGTGGGCAATGAGGTGGTGGCTGTTTTCACCGTCCAGGAAGAGGTGGGCCTCCGGGGCGCCCGTACCGCCGCTTTCGGGGTAGATCCCCAGGTGGGCTTTGCCATCGATGTGACGGGTACGGGGGATACGCCCAAGGCCCAGCCCATGGCGGTGGCTTTAGGGAAAGGGACAGCCATCAAGATGAAGGACCAGAGCCTGGTGACGCCTCCTTTCATCCGGGATCTCATGGTGGAGCGGGCGGAAAAGAGGGGCATCCCCTACCAGATGGAGGTCTTGAGTTATGGGGGCACCGATGCCGGGGCCATCCACCTCAGCCGGGCGGGGGTGCCCAGCGGGGTGGTTTCCCTTCCCACCCGCTACCTCCACACCCCGGCGGAGATGATCGCCCTGTCGGATCTGCGGGCTTCCATCGATCTGGTGAAGGCCCTTTCGGAAGAGCCGATCCTCCTTCCCAGCCCCGTCTAGCACTCTCTTCCTTAGAGTGCTAAACTAATAGGCATGAACGGGGAATTGAAGGAAAGGCAAAAGGCCATCTTAAGGGCCGTCGTCGAGGAATACATCCTGACCGGGGAGCCGGTGGGAAGTAGGCTCCTGGCGCGCAAATACGGCTTTGATCTGAGCCCTGCCACCATCCGCAACGAGATGGCGGATCTGGAAGAGGTGGGCCTTTTGCAGCAGCCCCACACCTCGGCGGGCAGGGTCCCCTCCGATGCCGCCTTTCGCTACTACGTGGACCGCCTCATGGACCCTCCGGGGCGGGATGCAGTCCAGGAGGCGGTGGCGCAAAGGGTGCGGGAGAAAGCCCACGAGATGGGGGACCTCCTGCGCTCGGCCGTGCGGGTCTTGAGCGAAACCAGCCGGGTCCTGGCCCTGGTGAGCCGGCCCGTCCCCGACATGGCCCGCATCCAGGCTTTTCGCCTGATCCCGATGGCCCAGGGGAAGGCGGCCCTTCTCCTCACCACTGACGATGGGCGGGTAGAAAGCACCCTTTTGGAAGTGGATGAGGTCCTGGGGGAGCGCTGGCTGGACGATATCTCGGCCCTTCTCCATGAGCACCTGGCGGGCACCCGCCTGGGAGGGGAAGCCCAGGAGGTCCTCCGCTACCTCATGGGCCAATTCAGCCAATACAGCTCCCTTTTGCAGGCGGTTTTGAGCCTTCTGGAGCGGGAGAGGCGGGAAGTGCAAGTCCACATAGGGGGGGCCACCTACATCCTGCGCCTCCCCGAATTCCAGGCGGCAGAGCGGGCGGCGGAGCTCTTGGAAACGTTGGAGGAACCGGAGGCGGTGGCGGAGATTTTGGGGCCCACCGCCCCTTACCCCACGTTGCGGATCGTCATCGGCGGCGAGATGGTGCTGCCGCCCCTTTCCGAATGCAGCCTGGTGACGGCCACCTACCGGCTGGGATCCAGCTGGGGGCAGGTGGGGATCCTGGGTCCCAAGCGCATGGATTACCGGCGGATGATGGCCATCGTGGACGGGGTGGCTTCCACCCTGAAAGATCTGGCTCAGAACGCTTGAACTGCAAGAACTGAGAGAGCGGCTCGGGGTGTCAAGGCCCTGGGCCGCGTCACGTCCAGGAGGGGGGAACCAAGGTTGGCGGAAGGTGAAGAACTGGAGGTTCCGGAGGCGACGGAACCTGCGGATGAAGAACAAGGAGAAAGAGAACTGCAGGAAGAACTGGATCAGGTGCGGCGCCAGGCCGAAGAATACCTGGCCCTTTCCCAGCGCCTGAAAGCCGATTTCGAGAATTTTCGCCTTCGCACCCAGCGCCAGATGGCCCAAGCTCAGGAAGAGGGGGCGGCGCGGGTTCTGGAGGGTCTTTTGCCCATTCTGGATGCCATGGATAAAGCCATGGAGATGAGCGAAAACGATGAAAGCAATCCCTACCGCCAGGGCCTTTCCTTGATCCAAAGGCAGCTCAAGGAGCTTTTGCAGCGGGAAGGGGTGGAGGAGGTGGGGG
Organism: Bacillota bacterium; assembly: GCA_029960865.1. Lineage (GTDB taxonomy): Bacteria > Bacillota > Sulfobacillia > RBS10-35 > RBS10-35 > RBS10-35. The sequence continues at coordinate 6,588 of JASBVX010000056.1, forward strand.
CACCTGGAGATCTTTTCGACCCCACCCTCCACGAAGCCCTTTTGCATGTCCCCGGAGAAGAGCCGGGGCACATCGCGGCGGTGGTACGCAAAGGCTACCGCCTGGGTGCAAGGCTTTTGCGCCCGGCACAAGTGACCGTAGGTCAGGAAACTTTGTCTGAGGGAGAGTGAACCATGGGACGGGTCATCGGGATCGATCTGGGCACCACCAACTCGGTGGTGGCGGTGATGGAAGCAGGGGAACCGGCGGTGGTCACCAATGCCGAAGGAAGCCGCACCACCCCCTCGGTGGTGGCCTTCACCAAAGACGGCGAGCGGCTGGTGGGCCAGGTGGCCAAACGCCAGGCGGTGACCAACCCCCAGAACACCATCTTTTCCATCAAGCGGTTCATGGGGCGCACGTACGAAGAAGTGCAGGGCGAAGCAGCCAGGATGCCCTACAAGGTCGTCCGGGAGAGCCGCGGGGGAGTAGCGGTGGAGATCCAGGGAAAGCAGTACACCCCCCAAGAGATCTCCGCCATGATCCTCCAGAAACTGAAGGCCGATGCCGAGGCTTACCTGGGGACCCCCATCACCCAGGCGGTTATCACGGTGCCGGCCTACTTCACCGATGCCCAGCGCCAGGCCACCAAAGACGCCGGCCGCATCGCCGGGCTGGAGGTCCTGCGGATCATCAACGAGCCCACGGCGGCGGCCTTGGCCTATGGCCTGGAGAAAAAGGGGCAGCAAAAGATCCTGGTCTTCGACCTGGGCGGAGGCACCTTCGATGTCTCCATCCTGGAGCTGGACGAAGGGGTCTTTGAGGTCAAGGCCACCAGCGGCAACAACCACCTGGGAGGCGACGACTTCGACCAGCGGATCGTCGACTGGATGGCCGAGAGCTTCCGGAAGGAGTATGGCATCGATCTGCGGCAGGATCGCATGGCCCTCCAGCGCCTGAGGGAGGCGGCGGAGAAAGCCAAGATCGAGCTCTCCAGCACCAGCAGCACCAGCATCAACCTGCCCTTTATCACGGCTGACCAGACGGGGCCCAAGCACCTGGACATGACCCTCACCCGAGCCAAGTTCGAAGAGCTGACGGCCGACCTGGTGGAAGCCACCATGGGCCCCACCCGCACCGCCCTCCAGGATGCGGGCCTCAGCCCCTCCGACATCGATGCCATCCTTCTGGTGGGGGGTTCCACCCGGATTCCCGCGGTGCAGGAAGCAGTGAAGCGCTTCTTTGGAAAAGAGCCCTTCCGGGGCATCAACCCCGATGAGGTGGTGGCCCTGGGGGCCGCCATCCAGGCGGGGGTGTTGGCGGGCGAAGTGGATGCCCGGGATGT
>JASBVX010000057.1 GCA_029960865.1 Bacillota bacterium
TCGTCACCCAGGCCATCACCTACCCCCACCTGCTCTTTCGCCTCACCGACCAGGATCTCCCCGAACCCATCGTGATGGTGAGGCCCGAGGGCCTGCGCTTTCGGACCCATCCCGACACGGAGGGGCCCTACCCTTAAGAGGCGCAAGATGGGGAAGCTCAAAGCAACAAGGCGGGAACGGACCCGCCTTGTTCCTCCCCCTGTTTCGCCGAATGGCTCGCGTAGCTCCGGCCTTTGCGACAGGAGTCGGGGGGTAAAACCCCAAGGACGCCCAGCCGACCGGGAAGAACACCCGCAAGGCGGGGAGTTCCCCGCCTTGCTATGGTGACGAGCGCCTTGACTTCTTAGAAAGGCTGCACCTTTCTCAGGGCAAAGATGGTGGCCAGCTTCTCTTCCACCAGACGATCCGCCGCCTCGGCGGTGGAGATCCCCTTTTCCTTGGAGAGGGCGAAGATCTGGAGAAGGCTTTCCTTGATGGCCTTCGTTTTGGCCAGAACCCTTTCCTCGTGGAAACCCCGGGGATCCAGCTCGTCGGCCACCTGGATGAGCCCTCCCGCATTGATGATGTAATCGGGGGCGTAGAGGATGCCTCGCCGCTGGAGGCGCCGGCCATCTTCAGCCTCCTTCAGCTGGTTGTTGGCGGAACCCGCCACCGCTTGGCACTGGAGGCGGGGGATGCTCTCTTCGTGGAGGATCCCTCCCAGGGCGCAGGGGCTGAGGATGTCGCAGGGCTGGTAGAGGATCTCATCGGGGGAGACATACTGGGCCCCCAGCTCTTGAGCCAGCTTTTGCGCCCTGGCTTCATTCACGTCGGAAAGAAGGAGCTCTGCTCCCGCTTCATGGAGATGGCGGGCCAGCTTCGCCCCCACCTTCCCCACTCCCTGAATCGCCACCCGGCGCCCTTTGAGATCGGGGGTCCGCCAGAGGGCCTGGGCCACCGCCTGGATGCCGTAGAAGACCCCCAAGGCCGTGGGAACAGAGCTATCGCCTCCCCCGCCGTAGGCTTTGGGGAGCCCCACGATGTACTGGGATTCCCGGGCCGCCACCGCAAAATCCTCCGGGGTGGTGCCCACATCGGTGCCGGTGTAAAAGCGACCTTTGAGGCCTTCCACAAAGCGGCCCAGGGCCCGCATCATCTCGGGGGTCTTGTCCTTTTGAGGATCCCCCCAGATGACGCACTTGGCCCCGCCGAAGTCCAGATCTACCGCTGCCGCTTTATAGGTCATCCCTTTGGAAAGGCGTAGGACATCTTCAAGGGCCTCTTCTTCCCGGGCATAGGGGTACATCCTGGTTCCCCCCAGCCCCGGCCCCAGAATGGTGTTATGGAAAGCCACCACGGCTTTCAAGCCAGTGGCCGGTTCGCGAAGAAACATCACCTGCTCATGGCCGCCTTTGGCCATCTCATCGAAGATCCCCATAATCACACCTTCCAAACGTTTACAGGCCGCGGGCTGGTGAGAACCAGAACGCTCTTCACCTCGGTGTAGAGATCGAGAGCTTCCATGCCCAGCTCCCGCCCGAAACCTGATTCTTTGTAACCGCCAAAGGGCGTGCCCGGAAAGGCGGTAAAGGGGTGGTTCACCGTCACGATGCCGGCCTTCACCGCCGCTGCCACCCGGTGGGCCCGGGCGCTGTCTTTCGTCCAGAGGGTAGCCGCCAGGCCATAGCGGGTGCCATTGGCCAGGGCGATGGCCTCTTCCTCCTCCCGGAAAGGCACGATGGCCGCCACCGGGCCAAAGATCTCCTCCTGGGCCACCTTCATCTCCATCTTCACCGGCGCCAGGACGGTAGGCCGGTAGAAGGATCCTTTCTCCAAGGAGGGATCGTCAGGCCGCCCGCCCCCCGTGACCACCCGGGCTCCCTCTTCCACACCCAGGCGCACATACCCGTGGACCCTTTCCCAGTGGGAGGGAGAGATGAGGGAACCGATATGGGTGGAAGGGTCCATGGGATCCCCCACCTTGAGGGCAGCCGCCTTTTCGCTGAACTTCTCCACGAATTCATCCAAAAGGGACTCGTGGACAAGGATCCGGGAGCGGGCTTCGCAGGACTGACCCCCGCTGGTGAAGATGGCCCAGAGGGAACCGGGAATAGCTCCTTCCAGGTCGGCATCGGCAAAGACGATGTTGGGGGATTTCCCTCCCAGCTCCAAAGAGACCCGCTTGATGCCATCGGCCGCCAGCTTCATGATCTCCCGGCCGGTGGAGGTTTCACCGGTAAAGGCCACCTTATCCACCCCGGGGTGCTGCACCAGGTAGCGGCCCACCTCAGGTCCCGGCCCCGTGATGATGTTCACCACCCCGGGGGGAAAGCCCACCTCCTCGATGAGCTCCGCCACTTTGAGGGCCGAGAGGGGGGTGGCGCTGGCGGGCTTGAGCACCACCGCACACCCGGCCGCCAGGGCCGGGGCCAGCTTCCAGCTCAGCATCATCAAGGGATAATTCCAGGGGATGATCTGGGCCGCCACCCCCACCGGTTCCCTTAAGGTGTAGTGGAAGAGGTAAGGGGCCGCCGGAGCGGTGCGGCCAAAGATCTTATTGGCCAGGCCCCCAAAGTACTCAAAGTTCTCCACCGCCTGGTTCAGCTCGCCCCTCACCCCGGTGATGGCCTTGCCGCTGTTCTCCACCTCCAGGCGCAAGAGCTCATCGAAGCGCTCCCTCATCAAGGAGGCCAGCTTCCAGAGAAGCCGCCCTCTCTCGCTGGGGGAAATCTTTCTCGCCCAGGGGCCTTCCATGGCGGCCCGGGCTGCCGCCACCGCCCGCTCCACATCGTCCCGCCCCGCCTTGGGAACCCGGGCGATCTCCTCCCCTGTGGCGGGGTTAAAGGTGGGAAAAGTCTCCCCCGAAAGGGCTTCCACCCACTCCCCGCCCACATACATCTTGACGTCTCTCATCCCTTCACCCCTTCGCCTCGGGATTTTCGAAAAGCGCCGCCACCCCCTGGCCCACCCCCACACACAAGGTGGCCACGCCATAGCGCCCCTGGCGGCGCCGGAGCTCCCGCACCAGGGTCGTCACCAGGCGGGCCCCGCTGGCCCCCAAGGGGTGGCCCACGGCGATGGCGCCTCCGTAGGGGTTCACCCGCTCCCCATCCTTCCCGAAGACATCGAGGCCCCACTCCTGAAAGCAGGCCAGGGATTGGGCGGCAAACGCCTCGTTCAGCTCCAGAAGGTCCACATCCTCCAAGGTGAGGCCCTGCCGGGAAAGAAGCTTCCTGACGGCCGGCACCGGCCCGATCCCCATGTACTCGGGGTTCACCCCCGCCACCGCTGCTCCCACCAAGCGGGCCAGGGGCTTTAGCCCCAGCTCCTGCACTTTCTCCCCGCTCATGAGAAGAAGGGCCGCCGCCCCATCGTTGATCCCCGAGCTGTTGCCGGCCGTCACGGTGCCTCCCTCGCGGAAGGCGGGGCGAAGGGCCCCCAGCTTTTCCATGGTGGTATCGGGCCGGGGATGCTCATCTTCTGCCACCAAGGTGGTCTCCCCTTTTCGCCCCGGGACGGGGATGGGGACCACTTCTTCCTTCCATACCCCCTTCTCTTTCCCCCTCAGCCACCCTTGCTGGCTCCGAAGGGCGAAGCGATCCTGATCCTCCCTGGAGATCCCCCACTTTTCCGCCACGTTTTCCGCCGTCTCCCCCATGGAGGAGAGGGGATAGGGGAAGCGGGGGTTGGGAAAGCGCCAGCCCAGGGTGGTGTCGAAGACCACTTTCTCCCCTCGGGGAAAGGCTTCCTCCGCCTTCCCCATGACCCAGGGAGCCCGGGACATGCTCTCCACCCCGCCGGCCAGGAAGGCATCCCCTTCCCCCAGGGCGATGGCCCTTCCCGCCTGGATGACCGCCTCCAGCCCCGAAGCGCAAAGGCGGTTCACGGTGCATCCCGCCACCTCTTCGGGAAGCCCCGCCAAAAGCACCGCCATGCGGGCCACGTTGCGGTTATCTTCCCCCGCCTGGTTGGCGCAGCCCAAGTAAACATCTTCGATGAGGCGGGGATCGAGGCCGCTTTTCTTCACTACCGCCTGCAAAAGGTGGGCCGCCAGATCATCGGGGCGGACCCGGGAAAGGGCCCCCCCGTAGCGGCCAAAGGGGCTCCGCAAAGCCTCCACCACATAGACATCCCGCAACTCAAAGGCCTCCCTTGCCGGTAAACCGCGGCGGCCGCTTCTCCCGGAAGGCCGCCATCCCTTCGGCATGATCGGGGCTCTTCCCCGCCGCTTCCTGGAGTTGAGCCTCGTATTCCAGGGTGAAGGCCAGGCTCTTTTCCGCCGCCCGCCGGACGGCCCGCTTGATGAGCCCCAGGCTGTAGGGGCCCTGGGAGAGCTCCCTCGCCCAGGAAAGGGCTTCTTCCAGCACCTTTTCCTTGGGCACCAGCCGGTGATAGATCCCCAGCTCGAAAAGCTCCTTTGCCTCCACCGGAAGGCCCGTCATGGCCCAGGCCATGGCCCGGGAAAGGCCCGCCATGTGGGTGAGGAAAAAAGTGGCCCCCGAATCGGGGACCAGCCCTGCCTGGACAAAGGCCTGCACCATTCTGGCATCTTCCGAGGCCACCCGCAGGTCGCAGGCCAACGCCAAGCTGGCCCCCGCCCCGGCGGCCACCCCATTGACAGCGGCCACCACCGGCTTTTCCATGGCGGCGATCAGCTGGATGGCGGGGTTGTAGCGGCGGCGAAGGACGTCCCCCAGGGAGGCCGTTCCTTCCTTGAAGCGGGCTTCCTGGGACTTCAGGTCCTCTCCGGCGCAAAAGGCCCGGCCGGCCCCGGTGAGGACCACCGCCCGCACCTCCCCATCCCGGAGAGCCTCTTTGAGGGCTTTCAAGAGCTCCTGCCCCAGGCGCTCATTGACCGCATTTAAACTGTCGGGCCGGTTCAAGGTGATGAGGGCCACCGCCCCCTCCTTTTCATAGAGAACATCGGCCACCTGCATCCCCCCTAGCGCCCCTTGAACTGGGGAGGCCGCCGCTCCAAAAAGGCCGCCATCCCCTCTTTTTGATCCTGGCTGGCAAAGAGAAAGTAGAAGGCGCGCCGCTCCCAGCGAAGGCCTTCGGCAAGGGTCGTCTCATAGGCGCTGAGGATGGCTTCCTTGGCCATCCTCACCGCCACAGGAGGCTTTTCGGCAATGGAGCGGGCCAGCCGCAGGGCCTCCTCCAGCAGCACCTCTGGCGCCGTCACTTGGCTCACCAGCCCCAGCTGCAGGGCCCTTTCCGCCGAAATGGCTTCACCCGTCAAAACCATCTCCATGGCCGCCGACTTTCCCACCGCCCGGGGAAGGCGCTGGGTCCCGCCTGCTCCGGGGATCACCCCCAGTTTGATCTCCGGCTGGCCTAGCTGGGCATCCTCTGCCGCCACGATGATGTCGCACATCATAGCCAGCTCCAGCCCGCCCCCCAGGGCATAACCGTGAACAGCGGCGATGATGGGCTTCTTGCAGCGGTAAATGGTTTCCCAGGAGGCGAAAGGCTCCGAAAGCTCCATATCCACAGGGGACTTGCCCGCCATCTCCTGGATATCGGCCCCGGCGGCAAAAGCCCTCCCGTTTCCTGTGAGGACCAGGCAGCCCACCTCGGGATCCCTTTCCATCTCCTGGACCCGCTCCGCCAGCTCCTTCATGAGGTCCACATTAAGGGCATTCAGGACTTTAGGGCGGTTGAGGCGCAAAAGCCCCACGCCTCCCTCCAGCTTTTCCGCCAGCACCAAAGGTTCAGCCATGGAGATCCTCGCTTTCCACTTCGGCGATGTGCATGCTGACCACTTCTTTGGCAAAGGAAAGAAGGTTTCTCGCCGCCTCTTTCCCTTCGGGCGACGCCATGGCCGCCTCCAGCTCCGGCAGGGAATCGAAGTAGAGCTCCGCCATCTGAAGGTAGGGGCTCTTTCCCCCGCCGGGCATCCCCACCACCCGGGAGACCTCCAGCCGCTTGAGGCCCGGCATCTTCTTCGCCAAAGGAAGATGGGTCGACTCGTAGAGCTCCTGGAACTGGGCCCGGTCTTCCGGCTCTTTGAAAAGGGCGATCAATTTCACCATTCCTGGCCACCTCTTTCTCACAAGGGCTCCCTATCCTTTCGGCAACGGACGAAGAGAAACCTTTTCCGTTCAGGAGGGCCGCCGGGGCACCGTGAGGGTCTGCCAGCCATGCCCGGCCCTGGCTTTTGCCAGGTACACCAGCTGGCCCACGTGGTAAGCGGTGTGGTAAACCTGCTGCTGGATGGCCTCTAAAGCCTTTTGCGCCTCCCCCCGGATGGTGACGGTCCGCAGGAGATCCTCCGCTTTGAGGCCCGACAGGGTGGCAAAAAGAACCTGCCAGGCTTCCTCCCAGCGGGAAAAGAGCTCCTCCCGGGAAAGGGTTTCCTCCTGGAACTCTTCATCCCGCCGGCGCCAGGGCTTTTCCCCATCGGAAGAAAGAAAATCCGTCCAGCGGGAACGAAGATTTCCCGAGAGGTGCTTCATCAGGACCGAGATGCTGTTGGACTCCTCATGGGGCCGCCAGAAAAGATCCTCCTCCTGGACCTGCGCCAGGGCCCTTTCCGCCAGATCCTTCATGGCCCGGAACTGTTTCTCCACCGTCTTTAAGTAGACAACGCCGCTCTCCTCCATTTTCTTCCCTCCTTTCTCTCCGCCTTCTTCCTACGGCAGGGGATGGCTTTCCCCTCGCCGGTCCAAAAGCCCCTCGTAAAGAAGCCCCCCCAGAAGCGCCCCCAAAAGGGACCCCAGGCTCAACGCCCACCACTGGGAAAAATCCTGCGCCAACGCTTGCAGCGCCACTGCCTCCCCGGGGTGGAGGGGAAACCCCAGAAAGGCTCCCGCCGCCATGACGGCTCCTAAGGTTAGGCCGAAGATCCCCGGAGCGGCCCGCCCATCCAAAAGGGTGGCGTAGTACGAAAAGGTCAGGAAAAAAGTGAAAAACCCCATCCCCAAAAGAAGAGTCCCTCCGGCCGCCTCTTTTTCCGGGAGGAAAAAGCCCCAGGCCTCGGGGCCTGGGTGTTCCAAGGTCCTCACCAAAAGCCAGGCGGCCCCCGCCCCAAGGAACTGACCTCCCATGAGGGCGGCCATCCGACCGAAGGAAAGGCGGTGGGTCACCCAGAGGGTGAGGGTGAGGGCCGGATGGAGCTGGGCCCCCGAGATATGGGCCACCCCGTAGACGGCCGCCATGTAGAGAAATCCGCTCAAGAACGAGGCGGCCGCCCGGCTCCCCTCTGCGGCCGCCCCCTGGCTGAAGAGAAAAAGGCTCCCTCCCACAAAGAAGAAGACAGCTCCCAGCTCCGCCAGGGAAGCCCTCAGCCAGGGCACCTCTTTTTCCTTCAAGGGGTCCTTCCTCCTCCCAGATGAGGCGGCCGCCAGAGGGCCACCTGCACTTCCATGCCCTGGGCGCAGGGCGCCGCCGGGCACCGCAACCGAAAGCGCTCCAGGGGCGGCTTTCCCGCCGCCACCCAGCCCTCAATCGCCTGGCGCAGCCTTGCGCCGCTGGCCTTCCCCAAAACCTTCATGGCGCCGAAGGGATGGAGGAGCTCCCCATCGCCCGATGCATTCATCCAGCCCACCCAGGGGCCGGGCCATTCCACGGCGATTTCCCCGGGGAAGTGGAGGAGAAGCCAGAAGAAAAGGCCTCGCCACTGGGGAGGGGTCAACTTGCCTCGGAGGAGGAGGGGGCATCCCTCCCAGGCGGGCCGGCGCATGAGGAGCCAGGCTTTCTCCTGCTCCGAGAGGGGAAAGGCGGCAGCATGGGCCCGGGCCCCCGGCTTGATGGCAAAAGAATCTTCCTGGCCCCAGAAGGGAAGGGCCGCCATATCCCCCATGCCGTCGACGAAGCCCCGGGTGACCAGCTGCGGGGCCCT
>JASBVX010000058.1 GCA_029960865.1 Bacillota bacterium
TCTACGCCTGGGCCAAGGTAGGGACGCCGGTCTCCTTGACCTATGTCAATCCCGATGTGGCGCTCAGTCTCATTCCCTGAGGAGGCCGGCATAGCGGGCCATGCGGTAGAGGGCGTTGCGGCCGGAAAGGCCGGGGTGGATCCCCAGCGCCTGCGCAGCGAACGTGACCGACTCCAGGGGGGCTTCCAGGAGGTCCGGCAGGGTACGCACCCCTACGGCGCGAGCGGCCACCACCCCGCGATCGCTGAGACGGGTGTTCAAGAGATGGACGTCCAGTGCTCCGCACATGATGTACCCATCGCCGGCGCTGATGGCCAGGAGGCGGGTACGGGGGAGTTCCACCACCACGCCGACGGCCATAAAATCCCCGAGATCCAGGGGAACGATCTGCACCATTGGCCCATCACCTCAGCCCCATGGTATGGGGGAGGGGATATTTTGGTGAGGAGAAGGACGGCGTGAAGGTCATCAGCGGGAGGGTGCGGGTGGGAAAGCGCACCAAAGACCTGGTGAGAAGGCTCCACCCCGGAGAGGTGGCCGTCATCTCCCACCGGGATTTGGACCGGGTGGCGGCCCAGGCCCTGAGCCGCATCCCCGTGAGGGCCGTTTTGAACGGGCAGCCTTCCGTCAGCGGCCGCTATCCTGCCTCAGGGACCGATCTTCTCCTGGAACAGGGCATTGCGGTGGTGGATGGCTTGGGAGCCGATGTCCTGGATCTCCTGCGGGATGGGGAAGCCATCACCCTCGATGAGGAGGGGCGGGTTTTCCGCAAAAATCAGCTGTTGGGAAAGGGACGCTGGGTCACCAAAGACCTTTTGGAGGAAGACCGGCGGCGCCATCAGGCGCGTTTTCAGGAAGAATTCACTTCCTTTTTGCAAAATACCCTGGCCTATGCCCGGGATGAAAAAGACTTCCTCTTGAGGGATATCCCTTTCCCCCCATCCCGGGTGCCCCTGGCGGGCCGGCCCTGCCTGGTGGTAGTACGGGGGCTCGATTACCGCGAAGATCTGCAGATCCTGGCCCCTTTCATCCGCTATGAGAAGCCGATTCTCCTGGCGGTGGACGGCGGGGCCGATGCCCTCCTGGAGGCCGGATACCGCCCCGATATTGTGGTGGGGGACATGGACAGCGTCAGCGATGAGGCCCTGCAAAAAACCCGCCAGATCATCGTCCACGCCTACCCCGACGGGAGGGCGCCGGGGTGGAAGAGGATCGAGGAACTGGGACTCTCGGCCGAGAAGGTGGCCATGCCCGGGACCAGCGAGGATCTGGGGCTGCTCTATGCCTACCAGATGGGAGCCAGGCTGCTGGTCCTGGTGGGGAGCCACTCCTCCTTCGTCGATTTCATGGAAAAAGACCGGCCCGGGATGGCCAGCACCCTCATCACGCGCCTGAAGGTGGGCCATCTCCTGGTGGATGCCAAAGGGGTCCACCAGCTCTATCGGGCTCCAGGGCCGGGCCGGTCCCTCTGGGTGGCGGTGGTGGTGGCGGCGCTGGTACCCCTGGCGCTTCTGGCGGGGGCTTCGCCGCTGGCCAGGGGATTTCTCACGCCCCTTTACTTTAAGATACGCTTCTGGTTAGGCCTATGATCGACTGGAGGACCCATGCTTTCTCCCTCGTCGCCATTTTCCTCGCCCTGGGGCTGGGGGTGGCCATCGGCATGATGCTGGATTCCAGCGCCGATGTAGCTCTCAAACAGCAGGAGGCAGCCCTCCTGGAGCTGCAACGCCGCCTGACGGCCACCCAGTCCACCCTGCGCCAGTGGGAAGGCCGCCTCCAAGGGGAACTGGAGGTGCGCCGGCAAGAGGAGGCCCAGTCCAGGGCCTTTCTGGAGGAGACCCTGGGGGATCGCCTGGCAGGCCGGCGGGTGGCGGTGGCCACCCTGGGAACGGTGCCCTGGGGTTCCGTCCTGGAGGCCCTCACCCTGGCAGGGGCCGAAAAGGGGCGCCTCCTGGCGGTGGATGGCACCTGGTATACCCGGCGGAGCGAGGCTTTTAGCCGCCTGGAGGGGGAGCCGTCACCGGCGGCCGCGGAAACCTCCTTTGCCATGGCGGCCCTGGCCGGCCAGGGCCCCGACACCTTCTTCACCTTGGCCCGGGGGCAGGAGGCCGGCATCCTCATGGCGGGAGGAGAGGCGGAAGAGGCCGACAGCCTGGTCATCCTCCTGGATCCGGCCCTTCCCTTCCCCGAGGTGAGGCAGGGACTTTCCCTCTGGCTGGATACGGCCCGCCAGGAAGGAAAGAAGGCCGTGGTGGCGGTGCCTTCAGGGGCACCCCTTTCCCTGACCCAGGCCCTCCTGGGCCTATCGGTGCCGACGGTGGCCGGGGTGGATACGCCCTTTGGCCAAGCCGCCCTCATCTGGGCGCTGGCCGGCGGGGAAGGCCATCTGGGTCCCGAGCCCCAGCCGCTTCCCCCCTGGCCTTTGGAGGAGCCCAACCCTTGAAACCAGTGTCGGTTATCATTCCCTGCCGCAATGAAGCCGGCACCATTCAGCAGACGGTGGCGGCCGTGGCCCGCCTTCCGGGGGTGGCGGAGATCCTCGTGGTGGACGATGGTTCCCAAGATGATACGGCGCGCCTGGCAAAGGAAGCGGGGGCCCGGGTGCTGCGCCAGCCTCCCCGGGGAAAGGGGGAGGCGGTGGCTTTGGGGCTGCGCCATGCCCACCACGAGATCCTCCTCCTGGTCGATGGGGACCTGCGGGAGACGGCCGGCACCCTGGGCCCCCTTTTGGAGCCTCTGCAATCAGGGCGGGCCGACATGACCATCGGGGTCTTTCCTCCCACGGGAAAGGGCGGGGGTTTTGGGGTGGCAGTGCGATTTGCCCGCTGGGCGGTAAAAAAGCTGACGGGGCGGGAGCTGCAGGCCCCCCTTTCGGGGCAACGGGCCATCCACCGCCCCATCCTTCCCCTTCTCCACATCGATGGCGGCTTCGCTCTGGAGATGGGCCTCAACCTGGATGCCCTGCGGGCCGGCCTGCGGGTGGAAGAAGTCCTTCTTCCCGAAAGCGCTTCCCATGCCGTCACGGGAAGAAGTCTTTGGGGCTTCTGGCACCGGGGCCGCCAGCTGGTGGCCATCGTGAGGGCGATTCTCTTCCGCTGGCAGCCCAAGAGGAGGCGATCCCACTGAATGCAACTTTTCTCCTTCTGGGGGTCTCCATGACCCTGGCGGGGCTTCTTTTGACCTTTGCCCTTTTTCCCCGCCTCGGCTGGACGGCCGCCAATCACCGGGGGGATCTTCTTCCTGTGGGAGCCGGCTGGACCTTTGTGGCGGCAGGCAGCCTGACCCTCTACCTGCAAGGGGCGCCCTTCCCTTACTGGGCCGGAACGGCTCTGGTGGGCCTCCTGGGCTGGGCCGACGACCGCCTGGGGGATCATGGGGTCCGGGGGGTGGGCGGCCACGTAAGGGCCTTTTTCAGGGGCCAGATCACCACGGGGATCGTGAAACTTTTGGGCGTGGGGCTTCTGGCCCTCTGGGCCGCCTACCAAGAGTACCTCCTGGCTTGGGGATTGGGGACCCTCCTTCTGGGGGTGGCCACCAATACCCTCAATGCCCTGGACCTGCGGCCGGGAAGGGCCGGGAAGGGATGGCTCCTCTTGGTTCTCGCGGCCCTTCTTTTAGGTGCCCGGGGGCCCATCGGATACCTGGCCATCCCCTTTCTCCTCTATTTCCCCTTCGACCTCCGGGGCCGCCTCATGATGGGCGACACGGGGGCCAACCCGCTGGGCTGGGTCTGGGGTCTTTATCTCCTCAGCCTTCCCCTCTGGCTCCAGGGCTTCTTTCTGGCCCTTCTCCTGGCCTTTCACCTCTGGATGGAAAAGCACTCCCTCACCCGCTGGCTGGAGGCCCACCCTTTTTGGGATTTTCTTGATCGCCTGGGCCGGCCGCGCTGAAGGCTTCGGCAGCATGGGAGAAAAAAGCCGCCGTGATGAAGGTGAGGGAGGTGGCGACGGCCACCACGCCGGAATCGTTGAGGAGCAAAAGGATGGGGATGGAGAGAAGGAAGCCGAAGGAGGGGGCCCGCAGCCAGGGATGCTCCTGCCAGTAGCGCAGGAGGGTAGCCCGGGAGACATAGAAGAGGGTCCCAACCACCCCCACAAAGACCAAGAGGAGCCGCGTCCAGACCGTCAACTGGAGGAGGCGCCACTCCACCATGAGTTTCCCGACGGCGGTGCGGATGAGGGGCTCCAGCCCCATTTCCCGGACGCGGGTGAAAAGGAAACCCACATGGGTGCTGCCCTTCCCCAAGCGCAGGTCCAAGACGACCATGAGGGCCACCACCGCCACCAGCCCTAAGGCGCCCCAGAGGGCGTAGGACCAGCGCCAGCGGCCCTGGAGGGCATAGAGAAGGGTGGGGACAAAAATGAGGGCGGCGCTGGTGGCGCCTCCGAAGCTGGCCCCCCCTTGGGGCCAGGCCAAAAGGAGGACGGCAGACCCCATGAGAAGGCCGGAGAGGAGAAGCCCCCGTTGCCCGAAGCGGCGCAAAAGGCCGGCGCTAGCCACCAGTAGAGCTCCCAGCCAAACCCCCAGCATTTCGTTCCCGATGCCGTAATACCGGGCGCCGGAAAGGGCCGAGTAGCCCAGGTAGGACCAGCGGGTCCAGAGACCTGCCTGGGCGGCATCCCAGGTGATGAGAAGGCTCGTGATGAGGGAAAGGGCGTAAAGGGGTCCCGAAGGTTCCCGGAACAAGATGCGGCCCAGGATCCAGCTGATCCCCAGCAAAAGGGCCGACAGGATGAAGATGATGGCCAGGGATCCCCCTCCTTCCCGCCAGGCTGGGTAGGGGGTGAGGGGGGCCAGGAGCATGGCGGGGCCGAAGGCGGTGAGGTAGAGGAGGAGGGGCTGGAGAAAGGCCGGGAGGCGTTTCGCCAGCCCAGCAAAGAAACCGTAGAGGATCAAAAGGCCTAAATAGATGAAGATCCAGGTTTTCAAGACGGAAGGGCGCCAGCGATCCACCGCCAGGGCCCGGTCATGGAGGGTGGCGGCCGTCAGAAAACCATCCTGCTGGTCTTTCATCTCAAGGGGCCTTCCCACCATGTCGGTCTTCGGGGTTAGGCGGTAGAAAGCCAGCATCTGCACCGTGAGATCAGGGCCGGTGACAAATCCCGGGCGCCGGGTGCTGGGGGAATAGAGAAGGCCTCCCTTCCCCTGGACGCTGCGGATGCCGACAGGCGTCAGGAAATCCCCCGCCACCCGGGGATCTTCCCTGGAAACCGGCGAGAGGATCCAGAGCTGGTCCTGGGGAGAAAGGTCCTTTTCCAAAAGGGAAAGGAGCATCCCCAGCTTCTTGAGGGCCTCCTTGCGGGCAGCGGCGGCAGCCGCCGGGGTGGCTCGAGGGCTATAGAGGCGCTGGCGCCAGAGATCCCCCATCTCCACCGCCAGGACCAAGGCATCCTTTTCCTTCAGGGTCTGCCAGGAGGAAGCGAAGGCCTCCAGATGGAAGCTGAGCCCGTAAGGAGCTTCCTCTTCTCGTTGCAGGGTGTCCAGCCCCACGTGCCCCATTCCGGCCATGCCGTGACGGTCGGAGAGAAGGAGGGGTGCCCCCCTTTCCTGGTCCATGGCGGAATCGGCGTTCCCGAAAAGATAGCGGGGAATGCCGGCTTCCTCGAGAGCGTCCCCCAGGGCCCCGGGGTAGGAGGCTCTCCCCTGGTTCATCCGCTGCACCGCAGGCATGTCGAGAAAGAGGACGGCATCGGGAGGCGGTTCGACTCCGGTTCGGCGCAGGAAGACGTCGGCCGCTCTCCCCTCCAGGGTGAGCTCGTTGGCGGCTACGCCGCTGCTGAGGCCGACCCCCAAGGCGGAGGCGCCGGCGGAGAGGGTGGCGTAGGAGGAGGCCCGGCTGCGATCAGGCCCCCGGATGTTGGCGGAGGCCCAGTAAAACCCATCCCGCCAGGAGGAAGCCTCGGGAGAGAGGATATCCTCCCAGCCCAAATCGGGGACCAGCACCAGGATCAGCTTTCCCGGGCCCTCGGACCCTTGGGCCCTCACCAAGGAAAGGAGCATGCCGAAGAGGGGCAGGGCCACCAGAGAGACGGTCAGGAGAATCACCAGCACCCAGAGGACGATACGCTGGCCTCTCCTATTCACCGCTGGAAGCCTCCTTCAGGAAAAGGGGGGCGCTGGAACAGACGTCCTGCAGGAAACATTCCCCGCAGCGAGGGCGGCGGGCATGGCAGATCTGGCGGCCGTGCTGGATGAGCCAGTGGTGGGCGGGGGCCCAGAGGTCCCTCGGGATCAGTTCCATGAGGTCCAGTTCCACCCGGTGGGGGTCTTTCCCCCGGCTCCAACCCAGGCGTCTTGCCACCCGGAAGACATGGGTATCGACGGCGATGGCGGGGAAGCCGAAGGCGTTGGCCAAGACGACGCTGGCCGTCTTGCGCCCCACTCCCGGAAGGCTCTCCAGGGCTTCCCTTTCCATGGGGACCTCCCCCCCATACTCCTCTGCCAACCGGCGGGCGAGGCCCACCAGATGGCGGGCTTTGTTCCGGTACAGGCCCAGGGTCTGGATGTAAGGTTCCACATCTTCGGGGCTGGCTTTCCCCATGACCTCAGGGGTGGGAAAGCGGGCAAAGAGGGCAGGGGTGACTTTGTTCACCTGCTGGTCGGTGGTCTGGGCGGAAAGGACAGTGGCCACCAGGAGCTGGAAAGGAGTCTCCCAGTGCAAAGCTGTCCGGGTGGAAGGGTAAGCCTTGGCCAGGCGCTCGAGTACGGTAGCCACGTCGGCAGACACCATAGCCCCATGCTACCAGGAGGCGGCTCCCCCCGCGAGGGGAGGAAAGGGATGAACCTAAGATCTGTAAAGTCTCCAGGGCCCAAGAGGCGATGGGGCGGGCTTTCTCCCATGATCCAGAGGGCGGTTCCCGCCGGGAAGGGGGAGAGCCAGGCGGCCAGGGGACGCCGGGAGGCTGAGGGCGCAACGGCGATGGCCCCAAAGGTGTAAGGGCGGCGAAAGAAGGTCCAGCGCTCCCAAGTGCCGGACCCCAGGTGGAGGGTCCAGAGGGCGGAAGCTTCCGTCTCTCTCACCAGGGGAGGCTCCGGCCGCAGGAGAAGGAGCAGGCGCCCTCCTCCCGCATGCCCCACCAGCCTTTCCACTGCCCAGCCAGGGGGAGGGGAAAGGACACGGGTAATCTTCCTGCGCCCCAGATCCAGCTCCATGATCTGGATCTGCTCATCGCCAGGGGCGGCAGAGGAGGCGGCCAAGAAGAGGCTCCCTTCAGCAAAGGCCAGCCCCGGGACGGCTTTCCCTCCATAGGTTTGGGCCAGGAGATGTCCTCCCCCCAAGACATCCAGGACCGCCACCCTTAGCGCCGTACGTCCCCGGGAAAGAAGGGCAAGAAACCTTCCTTCCGGGGAAAAGGCGGCCTCCACCACGGTCTGGGCAGGAGGGCCAAAGGAAAGGATCGAGAGGGAACCTTCACGATAGAGAAGCGGTTTTCCTTCCCGGGGAACCACCAGAAGCAACCGCCCTTGGCTGTCCCAGAGGAGCCTGGGACCGGGAGGCGGAGGGGGAAGGTCAAGGGGAGAGAGGCGGGGGAGGGGCAGGGTCTTGCCGGCAACTGTCAATACCTCCTCCCTCCCCGACTCCGAAAGACGCAATAGGGCCCATCCTTTTTCCAGGGAGTAGGCGGTCGCCACTGCGCCTTGGGGCAGGGGGGCCAAAGGGAGGCCAGTGCCGGTGTGGGTCAGGACCTGGAGACCCTGGCCATCGGTGACCACGAGGGAGGGGAACGCCGGTTCCACGGGGCCAAGGAGGGGGATGAGGGCTGCCAGGGCCAGGAGCAGGGCAGCGCCCCCGCGCAGGA
>JASBVX010000059.1 GCA_029960865.1 Bacillota bacterium
GTCACGGGTTACGGTACACTGCCAGGTTATCTCTGCCCCAGGAACCAGGTTCACCCTTCTTCCCCCTTCCGCAGCAAAAGTCGCGATGTCCCGGATAAGGAGAGCTCCCCTCCAGGGGTCTTTCGCCCTTCCATCGCCACTGTAAAGAAGGTCTGCCCCCGCCGTTCCTGCGCGGATGCGACCCATCCCTCCAGGTAGAGGGTCTCCCCCACGGCCACCGGTTGGAGGAAGGAGAAGGACTGCTCCAAGTGGATGAGGCGCTCCAGGGCCACGCCAGCCCCGGGATCTCGCAAAAGGGCGCCGATGATCTCCGTCAGGTAGAGGGCGGCCGCGGCCGGTGGCATCCAGAGGGGGATTTCTTCGAGGGTCTCTTGGCAGCTAACGGCCTGCATATAGGCTTTGACTTCTTGAAGGCCGAGGGTCTTGGGGAGGGGACCGACGCGGAAATTCAACAGGGACAACGGGGCCGCCACCTTTCTCAATGCATCATTCTCCCGCCCTTGGACGCCGGGGTAAAGAGGGCCGCCCATCCTCCATGCTCTTTCCCGCCGGCGGCGGATCTTTCCTGCCGAGAACTTTCCTTTGCTGTTTCCCGTCTCAAGAGGTAACCAGGAAGAAAGGGATGATCAGGTGAAGGCGAGGGGCTTTTGGGTCGGCTTGGTTCTGGTGCTCATCGGGGGGCTGGCGGGGTGTACCAGCCCTGCGCAGCCGGCGGCTGTTCTGCCGGCCCACGGCACGCCTGCGACGGAGCCTTCTCCGGAAGAAACCCCTCCCTCCACCCCTCCTCTTAGCCCTGAAAACCAGCGGCTGGCCGATCTGGGCCTGGCCCTGTACCCTGAAGAACCGGAAAAGGGCCCTCTTCCCGCCAACGAGAAGGGGCGCATCATGGTCCTCATGTACCACCGCATCACCGATGACGGCAAAGACCAGCGCTGGACCCGCACCCCCGAGGACTTCCGCCACGATCTTGAGATCCTTTACGAGCGGGGCTACCGGCCCATCAACGCGCGCCAGTTCATCGACGCCGATTGGGATGTCCCGCCGGGTTATACCCCCGTGGTCCTGACGTTTGACGATTCCACCCCGGGACAGTTGGCCTTCACGCCTGGAGAGCCTCCCCAAACCCTGGAAGAGGCAGTGGCCCGGCTGGATCCCGACTCGGCCGTGGGCATCCTGGTGGCCTTCCATCAAAGACATCCCGACTGGAAGCTTCGGGCCACCTTCTTCGTCAACGGCAATGCCCTTTTCGGCGTGCCCGCAGAGGAGAAGATCAAGCTGGAACTCCTGGATGCCCTGGGTTTCGAGATCGGAAACCACACCTACAGCCATGCCAGCTTGAAAAACATCAGCGCCGAAGCCACCGCGAAGGAGATGGGGCTCAACCAAAAGGTAGTCCAGGATCTGGTGCCGGGCTATAAACTGCGCACCTTGGCCCTTCCGTACGGCATCTGGCCCCACCACATGGATGAAGCCCTTTCCGGCACCTATGAGGGTATTCCTTACGAGAACGAAGCCTTCTTCCTGGTGGGTTCGAACCCTGCCCTTCCCCCCGGGGATCCCAAATACGATCCCTATCGCATTCCCCGCATCCAGGTGGTGGATGAGGCGCTGCAGCTGGATACCACCTTTCCCTATACCTGGCTCGGCTATTTCGACCGTCACCCGGAAAACCGGTTCGTCAAAGGCGACTGATCCGGAATAAGAGTCACGGCCGAGGGAACACTAGGGGAGCGAGGAAGGAGGGGCCCTATGCCGTTCACCCATTCGTTCCAACAATTTCTGCAGGAGCTGGGCGACAAGATGGAGATGGCTCAGCATGCCGGTATGAGCCACCAGGATCTGGCGGCGGGAGCCACCCACATCGGGGAGTGGCTTTCCCGGCACTATGACCCGCAAAATCACGAACAGCGGCTGTTGAAAGAGATGTGGGACGTCAGCGATGCCCGGGAAAAGGAAGCCATCGGCGCCATCATGATGAAGCTGGCAGAAAGAGACGCCCACTGACGATACTCTCCCTTCCGCTCCCGTTTCCTTCGGCACCGCCCACCGGCGGTGCTTCTTTGTGCACCCCTTTCTCAACATTGTCTTCCCCCATATAATTTTTGATAACATGTAATGTTGAGTTCTATGATATTGGACTTTACAATTGTGCGCACAAGGGAGGGATAGTGTGGACGAAGCTCTCAAGGTGGAAGGGCTCTATAAAACTTACGGCCGCGGCGCCAAAGCGGTGCAGGCCTTGAAAGGGGTGTCCTTTGCCGCTCGAAGGGGAGAAATCCTGGGGCTGCTGGGGCCCAATGGAGCCGGCAAAACCACCACCATGAAGTCCATCCTGGGCCTGATCGAGGCTGACGCAGGGAAGATCGAAGTGTTCGGAAAGGACCTCTGGCGGCGTCCGCGGGAAGCGGCCCGCCACATAGCCGCCGTTTTGGAAGGGAACCGCAACATCTACTGGCGTCTGACACCCTTGGAAAACATGGCCTTCATGGCAGGCCTCCAGGGGATCGATGCCAAAGGCCGCCGGAAGCAGCACGAAGCCATCCTGGAAATCCTGGACCTGGGCGACAAAAAGGATACGGTGGTGAATCACCTTTCCCGGGGGATGAAGCAAAAGGTGGCCATCGCCTGCGCCTTTGCCCGGGAAACGGAGATCCTCCTTCTGGATGAGCCCACCCTGGGGCTCGACCTCTCCATGTCCTACACCCTGCGCCGGCAGCTGTTGACCCTGGCCCAAGAAGAAAAGCGGACCATCCTTCTCTCCAGCCACGACATGGACGTGGTCCAGGACCTGTGCAGGCGGGTGGTCATCATCGATCAAGGGAAGGTGATGGCCGACGACGAGGTGGCCCATCTGCAGAGCCTTTTTGCCAGCGATACCTACGAAGTCCTGGTGGCCGGTTCCCTCACCTCCGATTTTCTCGCCCTCCTCTCCAGCCGCTTCACCCTGGCGGAACCGGAGGAAGAAGACGGCCTTACCCGCCTGCGGGTCACCTTCCAGGATCATGGAGATCTCTATCGCTTGATGGATCTCTTGCGGGAAGGACAGATGATCGTCCGCTCTCTCACCCGGGTGGAAGTGGATCTGGGAAGCATTTTCCTGCAGGTGACCGGCGCAAAGACCGAGGAGGTGACAGCGTGAAGGCCTCGCCCATCTTGCTTTTGAAAACCCTCTGGAAGAAGCAGCTGTTGGAGTTTGCCCGCTACTGGGTGCAGACGGTGGGGGATAACATGAACACCCTCATCGTGGTCCTGGCGGTGGTGCTGGGTGCCCGCCTGGCGGGGAGCGGTTCCCCGACCCTGGGGGAAACCCTGGATGCCGTGGTGGTGACCCTTTTCCTCTGGGCCATCGGTATGTACCTTCTGAGCGCTTTCAGCTGGGATCTGGTGACGGAGGCCAACTGGGGCACCCTGGAACAGCTGATGATGTCCCCTTACGATTTTCGCTTCATCGCCGTGTTCCGATCGGCCATCATGGTCCTGCTATACATTTTCGAATACATCCTGATTCTAGCGGTAGGCCTGGCCATTACCGGGCGCACCCTCACCCTGGATCTCATCACCCTCCTGCCTCTCCTTCTCCTGGTGGTGGTGGCGGCCCTGGGGGTGGGGCTTTTCGTGGCAGGGATCGCCCTCATCCACAAGCGGATCCAGTCGGTGGTGAACCTCCTCCAGTGGGTCGTCCTGACCCTGGTGGTGGCCCCGGTGGGCCTTTCGCCCCTCTTTGCCCTGCCTCCCATGTCGGCGCCGGCGGCCCTCATCCGCGAAGCCATGACCCAGGGGGTCCGCCTCTCTCAGTTTTCCTGGACCTCCTTGGCCGTGGCGGGGGGTCTGAGCCTGCTCTATTTCCTGCTAGGCTGGGCCTTTTTTGGCCACCAGGAGAGAAAAGCGCGGAGGGAAGGACTCCTGGCCCAGTACTGAGGGCCGCTGCCGCGGACGGTCACGGCCAAAAGGAAAACTCCCTTCCCCACCAGGAAGGGAGTTTTGTCCGGTCGCAAAACCCCTACTGATTCTCGAAAAACGCCCGGTTCTTCTCGATGTAGCTCTTCCACTGCTCGGGCACGTCGTCTTCGTCGTAGATGGCCTCCACAGGGCAGACGGTCACGCAAAGGCTGCAGCCGATGCATTCATCGGGATTGATGTAGTACTGATCTTCGCCTTCGTAGATACAGTTGACCGGGCATACTTCCACGCAGCTGGCGTCTTTGGTCCCTATGCAGGGCTCTGTGATCACGAAGATCATCGGGCCGCCTCCTCGTCTGGTCTTCAGCGCCTTCCATGGTAACACAGCACAAGGGTCGCCGCAGCGGCCTGTGTGAAAGGGGAAAGCCTGTGATACCATAGAAGGCAGATAAGGGTTCTCACCAAAGGAGGATGGGCTATGCGCATTCAGGATGTGCAGGCCGATGAGTTCAAGGAGATCCTGGAAAAGAGCGAAGTGCCCGTGGTAGTGGATTTCTGGGCGGCCTGGTGCGCCCCTTGCCGGGTCCTTTCCCCGATGCTGGAAAGGGCAGCCGAAGACTGGGGCGACAAGGCGCGGGTGCTGAAGGTCAATGCCGATGACAATCCTGAGCTGGCGGCCCAATACGGCATCATGGGGCTGCCGACAGTCCTGGTATTGAAGGGCGGAAAAGAGATGGCGCGGATTGTGGGGGTCCGCCCCGAAAATATGCTGCGTCAGGAGATCGAGCGCCACTTTGACTGAGGTGAAGGAACGGCAAGCCCTGGAAAAGCTCCTTTTTGCTTACATCCTTAGGGATGAAACCTGGGATGGGGAGAAGTACCGCGGGCGCCTAGACGACCTTCTCAACTGGATCCTGGATCCGGAGGATCGTCTCTCCTGGCCCTATGTGGCCTTCGACATGCTGAGGGGGCGGATCGACCCGAGCTTCCGCCCCTTCTTGCTGCAGACCCTGGGCTACGGGGAAGAACCCCTGGAGGAGCTTTGGACCCGCTACGGCGACCGGGCGCGGGAACCATTGCAGCGCCTGAAGGAGGGGCGGAGATGACCGACATTCCCCTGGTGCTGGCCCAAAGGATCCTGGCCATTGAGGAAAAGGAGCAGAGGTCCTCGGAAGAAGAAAAGCGGGGCCTCTTTTTCTCGGGGCTCACCGAGGGGGAGCGAGCCCACCCCCTGGGCCGCTGGCTGGAAGCGGTGAAAGAGGATCTCTCCTGGTACGACAACCTTCTGGATGCCGCAGAAGCCCTCGTCGATATCTACAGCGCCTAGACGGGCCACGTTTCTTCCTGCCAGCACATTTCCCAAAAGAGGTATTCATAACGGGCGCTGTGAACGTAGCGGTCCTTCCAGAGCGTCAGTTCTTCCTGCAACCGGCCTTCAGCGAGACGGTCCAAGAGCCCCCCACAGTATTGCCCCAATGCTTTGAACTCCCTCGAGGTGTACATCTCGATCCATTCCCGGTAAAAAGGGTTTTCGGGAAGGCCCCGGGCCCGCAGATGATCGGCGGTTTCCGCGTAGCCCTCCAGGCAGGGCAGGAGCGAAGCCGTCAGCTCTCCCAGGGACCCCGACCAGGACGTGTAGAGGAGTTCTCGCGTGTAGGACCGACCAGTGGGGGCCATTTCGCCCTCTTCCAGTTCTTTGAGGGAGAGGCCGAAGCGCTGGGCGTAGCGGCGATGCCCTTCCATCTCGAAGTTGACGATGCCGTCAAAGAGGCGGGCAAACCATCCCATGGTCTCAAGATCCGGCGCCTTGGCCGCCCCCAAGGCGAACATGCGGGCATATTCCTTCAGGTAAAGGTAATCCTGGTGCAACCAGTAACGAAATTTCCTTTCGGGCAGGGTGCCGTCCCCCATCCCCATGACAAAAGGATGATGGAAGATGGCCTGCCAGATTCCATCGGTTTGGCGCCTGAGCTCCTTGGCAAAACCCATGGTTTCTCTCCTCCTTCCGTAAGAAAAAAGACCGCTCCATGGAAGGAGCGGTCCCTCTGCGTCAAGAATAACCGCTTCCTTGCGCTGGCATAACCCAGATCAAGTTCCAGGGGTCCAGGATTCCCTGTTCTCAGCCCTTTCCCAAGGGCTCCCCCAGCGGGTGAAAACCCTATGCAATTTTGAGTGGTGCCGGGGGCGGGATTCGAACCCGCACACCCCTGCGGGTAGGGGATTTTAAGTCCCCCGCGTCTGCCTTTTCGCCACCCCGGCCTTCAGTAGCTGCGCATACCTTTGGGGTGATGGGATCCGCGGCCACCGCGCCGTTCCTGCGTCACCTTCTTCAGATCCCCCAGCCGGTCCTCGCTGTCCTTCATGAACCGCTGCAACTTGTCTTCAAAGGTCTGGGGCGCTTTGGGCCTCCCTGGGCCCCGGCCTCCCCCGCCCCTCGGTTTTTGCGCCGAAGCCCCCGGCAGGGCCTGGCGGATGGAAAGGCCGATCTTCTTGCCACTGGCATCGATGGAGAGGATTTTCACCCTCACCTTGTCGCCCCGTTTCAAATGGTCATGGATGTTTTCCACGTAGCTTTCCGAGATTTCCGAAATATGCACCAGCCCTGTGGAACCTCCCGGAAGCTCCACAAAGGCACCGAACTGGGCAATGCCAGTGACGACGCCGTCCACGATCTCGCCTACTGCAATGGCCATCGAATGAGCAATCCTCCTGCTTTACTTGATAGCGAGTCATTATACGTCGGGTAAGCATCTGCGGTCAATGGAGGCGAAGGAAGGACGTGGTTAAGATCTGGCAAGATTAGGGACCTGTCGGATCCGCTTGCGGCCACACAGGTTCATAAACCACTTCCCCCTCCTTGATCAACCCTTGGCGCCGAGCCTCTTGTTCCAGGAGGGCAGGATTCTGGAGTTCCTGCAGCCTCTGTTTCAGGAGCTGATTATCCTCTTGCACCCGCTGCAGCTGAACCTGCACCTCCCGCGTTTGCGCTTTCACGTACTGCAGGCGGGCCTGCTGCTCCACCAGATTGAAGAGGGCAAAGGCAGTCACCAGTAAAAGGAGCAAAGGCCTCCAGTGCCGCCATCTTTTAGGCTTCTTCATGGCCTGCCTCCTCTTCGCCAAAGAGGCTCAAGGGATCCCCGTCGATGACGATGACCACCTCGTAACCTTTGGCCCGTGCCCGGTGGAAAAGGGTGGCTACCGTCCCGGCCGCCAGGCCCAGGCGCGCGGCGATGGTCTCCGTGCTGTGGCCTGTCTCCTTCAAGGCCACCACCTGGCGCTCCCTGAAACTCAGGCGTTCCGCCCCCCGGATCTCGATGCGCAGGGCTTATCCCCAATCTATACACAGGATGTGTACAAAGTATATACAAGAGTTCCTGCGCCAAGCCACTATCCCTTTCCTTTGCGGTAGGAAAGAAAGCGCCGATGGACCGGGCTCGCCCAGGCGCGGTAAAGCCAACCTCCCAGAAAGGCACCCAGAAAGAAGGGGCTTCTCAGTTCCCCCTCGGTGGAGAAATAGAGGCCGAGGGCCAGGATGAGCCAGGCCAGGGGGAATAAAACCACCAGGGCGGCCGTGTGGGTCTGCCGTCCGTAGAAGCGCCGGCGGGCCCACCAGAGAAGATCCCCCACCCCTGCCAGGAGAGAGCCTGTCAGAGCCGCCACCACAAAGGAAAGCCCTTCCGCGGCCATAGGATCACTGGATCAGCCTGGCCCAAAAGCTCTTGCCCTTCGACCCGGGACCTTTCTCGGACCAGGTGAGGCCGGAGATGCGACCTTCCACGGCAAAGCGACCCTCGGGCAGTTCCAGCTGCTGAATGTGGAGGTCCCGTCCGCTGATGGTGAGGGTCCCGTAGTCGGTCCACAAGACCGCCAC
>JASBVX010000060.1 GCA_029960865.1 Bacillota bacterium
ACCCGGTCAGGGAGGTTACCCGGATCCAGCACCGCTTCCCGCTGTCCGTCCAGGGAACTCTTGGGGTGGGTACCTGCCCAGGAGGGCTGGCCGAAAAAACGAGTGTTTTTGCGGGCCTGCAAAAGGGAAGCCACCCGCTGGCGGGCATCGGCGTACGCCCCTTTATCCGGCAGCGGGACAGCCGCCCAATGAATCTCAGGGAAATCTTCCACCTGATCCATGGCTTCCTTAAGGCGGATAAAGGCTCCGTAAGGCCTGAACTTCGCCTCTGCTTCCTTGCGCATGGATTGGCGCAGCTCCTTCTCAATGCCCTCCAACCATGCTGGTCCTCCTTCTTCTTGACTGGGATCGATGGCCAAAATGATGTTGGCTACCCCCATCATGCCCATGGCCTCGAGTTCCTGCCTGTTTGTAGCGCCCGGAAAGATGAGGTTATCGTAGCCCACGTGCCCGGCCACAAAATCCGCCGCCGTCATGGCCAGATAGGAGAGAATCTGGCTTCCGGCATAAAGATCCTGGCTGCGGCGGGCTGTGGCGATGAAATCTTGGACGGGGCCGATGCTGATGGAAATCAGCCATGACAAAGAAAGACCCCTCCTTTCAGGATCGTTTTCATTTCAATTCGACAAAAAGGCGGCATTTCCTGCCAGTTAGGCGCAGATACGCCAAAAGAAAGCCCCGGACGAATCCCCGGGGCGCCATCGCTTCTGCTTTAGGGACTAGACCTTTAAAGCAAACCTTCGCGCTGCAGTTGCCGCCGGCGGCAACCCGACCCCGTGAGGAAAATACCGACAACGAAGGGAAGGTAGAGGAGACCCCGCGAAAGATCCGACCCTTCCACCTCGTCTTTCCCTTGGCCATTATGCACCCTTGACGGCGCAGGGATCCTCGTGCTAGCCTGACGGCGAGATACCCTCCCCCCCGAGGGGAGGGGTGGGAGGAGGAATAGCCATGGAACTGGTGATCCGGGGTATGACGTGCCAGCACTGCGTGCGGTCGGTGGAAAAGGCCCTTTCGGCAGTGCCTGGGGTCCAGAGCGTCCAGGTCTCTTTGGAGGAGGACAAGGCCTGGGTGGAAGGGGATGCGCCCCTTGCGGCCCTGGTGGAAGCGGTCAAAGAAGCCGGCTACGAAGTGGTGACCCATTGACGGCGCAGGGATCCTCGTGTTAGCCTGACGGCGAGATACCCCTCCCCCCGGGGGGAGGGGTGGGAGGAGGAATAGCCATGGAACTGGTGATCCGGGGTATGACGTGCCAGCACTGCGTGCGGTCGGTGGAAAAGGCCCTTTCGGCAGTGCCTGGGGTCCAGAGCGTCCAGGTCTCTTTGGAGGAGGACAAGGCCTGGGTGGAAGGGGATGCGCCCCTTGCGGCCCTGGTGGAAGCGGTCAAAGAAGCCGGCTACGAAGTGGTGAGCCATGCCTAGAGGTCACCTCCACCTGGACCCTGCCGTACGCCAGGAAGCCACCACTCGGCTTCTTTCCATCAAGGGCCACGTGGAGGGCATCATCCGGATGCTCTCCGATGAAGGGGTCTACTGCGTCGATGTCCTTCGCCAGCTGAAGGCGGTGGAAGGAGCTCTAAAGCAGGTGAGCAGCAAAGTTTTGGAGGCCCACTTGCGGGATCACGTGGCCACAGCCAAGGAACGAGGCGACGTGGAAAATATTGTCCAGGAGCTCATGGAAGCTTTGAAGTACACCTGAGGAGGATGGTCATGGGAGCGGTGGAGGCGCCGGAGAAAACGGCCATCGAACTGAAAGTGGAGGGCATGACCTGCGCCTCTTGCGTGGCGCGGGTGGAGCGTTCCCTGAAAGAGATTCCCGGGGTGGAAGGCGTCACCGTCAACCTGATTACCGAGAGAGCCTACGCTCGCATCGATCCTCAGCTGGTGGACCTTTCCCTATTGGAGAAAGCGGTGGCCGAAGCCGGGTATGAAGCCCATCCCGTCGAGGAAGGCACGAAAGACGACCTGGAAGCCAAAGAAGAAGCCGGCTGGCGTCGGGACCTTTTGGTGGGAGCCCTTTTCACCCTGCCCCTTCTCGGGGTGGCCATGGGCCCCCTTAGGGGAGGGGTGTGGGACTGGGTGCAACTTGTTTTGGCCCTGCCCGTCCTCTATGCGGGGCGGCGTTTCTACCGGGGGGCCCTGGGGGAGATCCGCAAGAGAAACCTGGGGATGAACACCCTGGTGTCCTTGGGCTCGGGAGCTGCTTATGCCTATTCCCTCCTGGCCCTTTTTGTCCCCAGTCTTTTCCCGGAAGGCACCCGCCACCTGTACTTTGAAGCGGGAGCCGTCATCTTGACCCTGATCCTGACGGGCAAGTACATGGAATCCAGGGCCAAAAGGAGGACGCGGGAAGCCCTGGAAAAGCTGGTGGCCCTCACACCCAAGATGGCCCATCTGGTGAGAGGCCAAGAAACCGTGGACGTCCCTGCCGAAAGCCTCATTCCCGGCGATCACGTGTGGGTGAAGCCGGGAGAAGCCATCCCTGCCGATGGCACCATCGTGCAGGGAGAAAGCCATGTGGATGAATCCCTTTTTACCGGGGAATCCCTCCCCCAGCGCAAGGCATCAGGTGCCACCGTGTGGGGCGGCACCGTGAACCAGGAAGGAGCCCTTCTCATCCAGGTGGAGAAGGTGGGCCGGGAAACTGTCCTGGCGCAAATGGTCCGTTTCGTAGAAGAAGCCCAGTCCCACAAACCCAGGGTGCAGGAAGTGGCCGACCGCATCGCCTCCGTCTTCGTGCCCATCGTCCTGACGGTGGCCGCCCTCACCTTCATCCTCTGGATGGTCTACGGTCCGGATCCTCGCCTCTCCTTTGCCTTTGTGGCCGCCGTCAGCGTCATGGTCATCGCCTGCCCCTGCGCCATGGGGCTGGCCACTCCTGCCGCCATCGCCGTGGCCACGGGAAGGGCGGCCCAGATGGGCCTTCTCTTCCGGGACGGCCAGGCCCTCGAGACCCTGGCCCGGGCCGATACCTTCGCCTTCGACAAGACGGGCACCTTAACGGAAGGAAAGCCGCAGGTGACCGATATATGCCCGGCGCCGGGAAGCGGGGAAGAAGAGATCCTGGCCCTGGCAGCAGGGGCGGAGAGCTTCAGCGAACACCCCCTGGCCCGGGCCATCCTGCAAAAGGCCAGGGAAGCCAAGGTACAGGTCCCCATGCTGAGCGATTTCCGGTCCCATCAGGGGCGCGGGATCGAAGGGCGGTTGAAGGGAAAGCGGGTGCTGGTGGGGAGCGCGCGGTTCCTTCAGGAAGAAGGCATTTCCCTTCAAGCCTTGGCAGGCGAAGAGACATCCCTGATGACCCAGGGGAAAACCCTGGTCTACGTGGCCCTAGAGAAAGAAGCTTTGGGTCTTTTGGCGGTGGCCGATCCCATCAAGAAGGAAGCCTTTGATCTGGTCCATCGCCTAAGGAACAGCGGAAAAAGGATCGTCCTTTTGACAGGGGATCGCTGGGTCACGGCTCGATCGGTAGCCCAAGACCTCGGCATTGAAGAAGTGAGGGCGGAGGTCCTCCCCCACGAAAAGGCGGAGGAAGTCCAAAGGCTCCAGCGAGAAGGCCGCACCGTTGTCTTTGTCGGCGACGGAGTCAACGATGCGCCGGCCCTGGCCCAGGCCCATGTGGGGATGGCCATGGGAACGGGCACCGATATCGCCGCCGAAGCAGGGGATGTGGTGCTCCTTTCGGGGAAGCTGGAGTCCATTCCCCTGGCGCTGGAGCTTTCCCGCAAGACCCTGGGGACGATCTATGGCAACTTCTTCTGGGCCTATGCGTACAACATCCTTTTGATCCCCGTAGCGGCGGGAGTGCTCTACCCCTTCGTGGGGCTTCTCTTGAACCCGATGTATGCCGCCTTTGCCATGAGCATCTCCAGCCTCTTTGTCCTGGGTAACTCCCTCCGGCTGCGGCGCCTGCGCCTGCAGCCTTAAGGGGGAAGGAAACGGGAAGGTTCATGCCGAAGCAAAGCTCCTTAACGGCATTTAAGGAGAGAGGAGCTTTGCTTCATGCGTTCTTGGGTTTACATACCCCTTCTGGCGCTGCTTTTGATCTTCACCTCCTGCGGAACGGGGGGCTCTCCTACCGGAGGTCCGGCAGAAACCCCCTCGACCGGGGAACCCCGGTATGGAGGCACCCTGGTAAGGGGCCATAACTATGGCGATCCTGCTAATCTTGATCCAATCGTCAAAAACGAAGTGGCAGCCCAGATGGTGACCATGAACCTTTTCGACACCCTGGTGCATGTGGATCCCGCGGCAAAGGAGATCCGAGCAGGCCTGGCAGAATCCTGGGAGATCAGCCCCGATGGCCTGACCTATACCTTTCACCTTCGGGAAGGGGCTAAATTCCATAACGGCCGTGAGATCCATGCTCAGGATATTGCCTACACCTTCCAGCGCCTGGTGGATCCCAAGAGCGCGTCTCCCTTTGCCAATCGCCTGGAAGGCGTGGTGGGCTACGGCGCCTTCCGCCAGGGGGAAGCAGCCGGTCTGGCAGGTGTGGAAACTCCCGATGACTACACTGTGGTGCTGCGCCTAGAAAAGCCCAAACCCGGCCTTCTATATGACTTGGGCAATCCGGCCACGGGCATCGTCCCCAGGGAGGAAGTAGAACGGCTGGGAGATGATTTCGGGCAGCAGCCGGTGGGAAGCGGTCCTTTTCAGTTTGTGAGCTGGAAGAAAGACGACCAGATCGTCCTGAAGGCGTTTCCTGATTACTGGGGAGGGAGGCCCTACCTGGATCAGGTGGTGTTCCGCATCATGAAGGAAGAAGCTACCCGGGATGCGGAATTCCAGGCGGGCAACCTGGATGTGATGGTCATCGGCGAAGCCCAATACAAACGCTACAGCCAGGATCCCACCTGTAAGCCCAACATGATCGAAGTGCCGGAGCTCTTTACAAGAGCACTTCACCTCAACACCACCAAACCGCCTCTGGACAATGTCAAGGTGAGGCAGGCCATCAATTATGCGGTGGATAAGCCTCTGGTGATCGAGAAGGTCCTGAGCAACAAGGCCTATGTGGCGGTGGGACCCATCCCCTCTTCCAGCCCGGCCTTCAACCCCGATCTTAAGGGGTATGGTTATGATCCGGAAAAAGCCCGCCAGCTGCTGAAAGAAGCCGGCCTGGAAGACGGCTTCGACCTGGAAGTGATCGCCTACAATTATTGGGCAAGTTCGGTGGAAGGTCTCATGGGTTACCTGCAGGAGGTGGGAATCCGGGTGAAGCTGGTGCAGATGGATTCCACCACCGTCTTCGACCGGACGGCTTCAGGCGATTTCCAAGCCGCTTTCAATTCCTACGGGGGCAATCTGGATCCGGTCATGACCATGTACCGCATCTTCCACAGTTCCAACTTTGGCCGTGCCGGCAACACCACCCACTACCACAATCCGCAAGTGGATGCCCTCTTGGAGGAAGCCCTCTATGAGATGGACGAAGCCCGGCGCATCCAGCTGGTCCAGGAAGCGGAAAAGATCGTGGTGGAAGAGGCTCCCTGGTTCTTCTTCAACTATAACAAGGCCGTCATGATGCATCAGCCGTGGGTCCACGGCTTGCAGCCGGTGCCCACCGATATCGACTATCAGGACCTCACCAAGGTCTGGGTGGATAAGAAGTAGGGTGGACCCGTGGGTTCTTTTATCCTGAGGCGCCTCCTGCAGACAGCCGCCATTCTCACGGGGATCACCCTTATCGTGTTCCTCTTGATGAATGTGGCGTCAGGGGATCCTCTGTGGGCCCTCCTCGATCAAAAGTCGGCCACCCTGGATGAAGAGACGGCTCAGAACATCCGCCAGCAGTGGGGCCTGGATCAGCCCCTGACGGTGCAGTACCTGCGCTTTTTGGGCAATGCCCTCAAAGGGGATCTGGGCCGCTCCTTCATCAGCCGCCAGAAGGTCACCCAAGCCGTTTTGGAAAGGGCCCCCGCCACGTTGAAACTGGGGCTGGCGGCCCTGTTCATCGCCGTGGCCCTGGGTCTCTCGGCAGGATTACGGCCGCGGTGCGGCGGGGATCCTTCTGGGATTTTTTCAGCATGGTGGTGGCCCTCACAGGTGTTTCCATCCCCGTCTTCTGGCTGGGCCTTCTTTTGATGTATCTCATGGCGGTCCGCTGGCACCTGCTCCCTCCCTACGGCTACGGGGACGGCCGCCTATCCTTTCTGGTCCTGCCGGCGCTTACCCTCGGCCTCGTCATGGCAGCCTTCATCGCCCGCATCACCCGCTCGACTCTTCTGGAGGTCCTTTCCGCCGACTACGTCCGCACCGCCCGTGCCAAGGGGCTGGCGGAGCGCTGGGTTCTCTACCGCCATGCTTTCCGCAACGCCCTCTTACCCATCATCACCATCGTGGGCATCCAGGCTGGGGAACTCCTTTCCGGAGCCGTCATCACCGAAACCGTCTTCAACTGGCCGGGGGTGGGAAGGCTTCTGGTGGACTCCATCAATAAGAGGGACCTACCGGTGGTGCAGGGGACGGTGATTTTCATTGCCCTCCTCTTTGCCCTGATCAATCTGGCGGTGGATCTCCTCTACGCCTGGGCCGATCCACGGATCCGCTACGACTGAAAGGGGGAAGTCCATGGGGACTTGGTCGAAGGTATGGCGCCATCCCGGGATGATGGTGGGCCTTCTTTTGGTTCTGACGGTGGTGGCGGTCGCCCTTTTGGCGCCCTATCTCACCTCCTACAGCCCCACCCGGGGCGACCTCTTGGAATCCCTGGAACCTCCTTCGGCAAAACATCCCTTCGGGACCGATCTCCAGGGTCGGGATGTCATGACCCGGGTCTTCTACGGAGCCCGCATTTCCCTTCTGGTGGGCCTGGTGGTCCAGGGGGTAGCCCTTTCGCTGGGAACCTCCATGGGACTCCTGGCCGGCTACTATCGAGGCCGGTGGGACGATATCCTCACCGGCATCATCACCCTGGTCCAATCCTTTCCGGGCCTTCTTTTCGCCATTGCCGTGATGGCCGTCTTGGGACCCAGCCTCTACAACGTCTTCATCGCCCTCGGCTTGGTGAGCTGGACCGCCATGGCCCGCCTGGTGCGAAGCGAAACCCTCTCCTTGCGGGAATCCCTTTTCGTCCAGGCCAGCAAAGCCGCCGGGGGGTCTTCCTTCCATATCATCATCCGCCACATCCTCCCCAACCTTCTGGGACCCCTTCTGGTGCTTTTCACCCTAGGCTTTGCTACGGCCATCCTTTCCGAGGCCAGCCTCAGCTTCCTGGGGCTGGGGGTCCAGCCTCCAGATCCCAGCTGGGGTTCCATGCTGGCCGACGGTCGCGAACGGGTCTGGGACGCGCCCTGGCTGATGCTCTATCCGGGTCTGGCCATCTTCTTCACCATCTTGGGGCTCAACCTTTTGGGAGATGGCCTGCGGGATCTTTTGGATCCCAAACTCAAAGGGAGGTAGCCGCCTCAGCGCCGCAGATTAGAGAGAAAGATGAAGGTGCCCAAAAGGGCTCCCAAGGCGAGAACGCCCAGAGCCGCATAGAGGGCGGTGGGCCTCTTGGCGGGTAAAATAAAGGCCAGGTGGGCCGGGTGATCCTGCAGGTAGAAGAAATCCCAGGTGACAGTATGGGCTGCCCCATCGAAGAGACCGTTTCCCTCCACGTCTCGGGCGCCGGGCGGAAGGACGACCACCAGGTGGCCTTTTCCGGTGGAGGATCCCTCTGCCAGGGAAAAGACAACTTCGGAAGGCTCCATCGTCCAGGTGAAGGCATTCTTCTCATAGACGCCTTTCACCCGAAGG
>JASBVX010000061.1 GCA_029960865.1 Bacillota bacterium
CTGTCCTCATGAAGGGCCTTTTCCATCACCCGGCGCTTTTCCATTTCCAAAAGTCGTTTCCGGCACCCATGGGCCTTTTCCGGATCGTGGTGGAGAAAATAGGAGCGCAAGGCGGTATGGAAGGGCTCCGCCAGCGTCCAGGCCTTTCCTTCTCGCTGGACGATGGGGCACTGAACGAGCTCATGAAACTCATCGACGGAGACAGGTTCCTCCAGGATGGTTTCCAAAAGGGAGCGATCGAAGGCAAAGGGCCAGCTGGCCGCCAAAAGAAGCTCTTTGGTGCGAGGAGAAATCGGGTCTCGCCAGAAGTTCTCCAAAAGCCCCAGGGTAATCCTAGAATCATAAAGCCCTCTTGCGGGATCCGGGAGTCGCCCCTCCAGGTGGGCAAAGATCATCAGGTGGAGGGTCAGGGGATGGCCATGGCTGTGCTGCCACCACAGGCGAGGGTTATCCTCTTTCACCTGCAGCCTTAACAAGAGCTCGGCCACCTCTTCCCTCTGCAGAGGGCCCAGGGTGTGGTGCTTCACCAAAAGGCGCCAGCCGGCAGAATGGGTCCAGGGGCTGGGGAGCGGCCGCCTTCCTGCCAGGATCACCTTCACTTTGAGGGAAAGCTGAGCCAAGAACTTCTCCCGCAGCCAGTTGTCCAGAGGTAATAGATCGTCATAGGAGTCGATGACCAGCATCGCGGGTTTCTTCCGGGAAAGGGCCTGGAGATGGGAGAGGATGGCCTGCAGATCTGGGCGGGCATGACGCAAGCCCAGGGCCTGTGCCATATGCTGCAAAAGCTCCTCCGGGGTCTTTGTGTCCAGGCGCCGTCCATCCACGTAGGCGTAGGTCGCCGGTTGGGTTTCCATCCAGCGGCGCAGGGCGTCCAGGAGGGCACTTTTGCCGATGCCCGGCAGTCCCTGCAGGTAGAAGAATGGAGGCGCTGAGCCTTCAGCGCCGGCAAAATCCTGCAAAAGGGACATCTCCTGTCCCCGGCCCACAAAATGGAGCTCCTTCAACTGGCGAAGGAGGTGACCCGTTTTGAGAGGGCTGGGCGTCTCCGGCCGCCTCGCCATATCTCGTCTCCTTGTTTGGTAATATACCCTTTTTCCACCTTGGTCTACTTTTCCTGCTACCTTGGATGAAAACTCCTTCTCACGGTATATCGAAAGGACCGTGGATAGAGTTTACTACCTGTAGGGGGAAGGTGTTCTGAGAAAAAGGTTCCGCCACTTGGGGATTTTTCTCATGGCCCTGGGCCTTTTCCTGGCGGGATGGCCCCTCTTGGCTGAGACCTACGCCGCTTGGCAGCAGGAGACGTCTCTCTCTTCGCTGGAAGAAGGCGTTCCCGAAGACAACCCCGTCTTGGCCGGGGAGGCTCCATCCAATCTGTCCCAGGAGGCGGCTCGCCAGGTCGGCCCCCATGTTCTCCACCCGCCCTTCATCCTGGAGATCCCCGCCCTGAACCTAAAAGTAGCGGTGGGGGACGGGACCGATCCCGCCACCCTGAAGAAGGGCCCCGGCCTCTACCATGAAGGCAGCCTTCCGGGAGAAGGGGGCAATGTGGCCATCGCCGGGCATCGCACCACCTACGGAGCTCCCTTTCGCCATGTGGATGAACTGAAACCCGGGGATCTCATGATCCTACGGAAGGGAACCGTCACGTACGTCTACCGTTTCACCCAGATGTGGGTGGTGGAGCCTACTGACTGGTCTCCCATTGCACCCACCGATGTGCCTTCTCTAACTTTAACGACCTGCCATCCGCCAGGATCGGCAGCCTATCGGCTCATCATCCGAGGAGAGCTGGAACCTTCTATTCCGTAGGGACGACCTGGTAGATGAAGCTCACTTCCACCCGCCCGCCAACAAAGCTCCCCTTGGTGGGGCGGTCGCCATAGTTTTCCACGATGTAGGCCGGCGTCTGGTGGGAAGCCGCTACGCTGGAGGCAAAGGTGGGGTCCACCGGGACCCAGCCCTTCTCGGGATCGAAGAATTCCGCCCACTGGTGGCGCTCGGCCGTCTTCCAGGCTCCTTTGGCAGGCTGCCGCTTGCTATCCAAAAGGATCTGGCCGTTGACGATCCGGCTGGGGACGTCCGAAGCCCTCATGAGAGCCACAAAGAGGGAGGTGTACTCGGTGCAGATGCCCGATTGGGCTTCCAGGGCGGCCACCGCTCCTTTGTTGGCGGCAGGGGAGCTGAGGGAGTAGCGGAGCTTTTGCCGCACGAAGCGGAGGATCTTGTCGGCTTTTACCGAGGGACTGTCGGTGGAGCGCACCAGCCTTTTGGCCAGGGATTGAATCTGGGAGTTTTCCACTTCGATCATGGGCTGGGCCTGGAGGTAGCGGTCCTTTTCTTCAGGGGTGAGGGGATCGGGGGCTTCTTTGGGAGGGCTGTAGGGCTTCAGAAGAAGGGTATAGGTCTGGGTCACCTGGCGGGTCTGGCCGGCAGGGACCGTCACCTTGAAGCTGCCCAGCTCTTCCTCGGGATCGGTCTCGACCCAGTAAGGGCCTAGGTTGGTCGCCAGGTTCTCCTGGTAGGGAGAAGGCTCTCCTGCCAGGAGAGGCGTCTTGAGTGTGACGGCAGAGGACTCGGAACTGGGGTTTTCCACCACCAGGCTGATGGAGAAGTTGACTTTCCTCGTATCGGGAAGGGCGGCCTCCACCAGGGAGCCCGCCAGCAGGATGCTCAGGAGAGCAGCGGCCAGAGCTTTTTGCAGAAAGCGGGCGAGTGGCATGTTGCCCCTCCTCAACCCGCTGGCCGATAAGATAGTGCCAGCTTCGGCAACCCGGCGGTCCTGGGATGTTCCCGAGGATCCGTGGCTTTGCGTCCCCGCCTTTCGACGGGTTTGCCCTTATCGGTCTAGCGGTTTCAATGTGCTGATCCTATTTTGGGTGGGACTGGCTGAAAGAGGCCATGGGACAAGGGTCCCGAAAAGGTGGTCAAAGAGCCCCCTCTTTCATAGGACGAGCCTACATTTCTCAGCGGTTTTCGGCTATCGCCCGGATGATCAACCGGTAGGCGGCGGAACCGGGAGGATCGCAGGTGGTAAGGGTGAGGGAGGGGACATCGGTGGGGTCGAGGGGAGAAAGGTCGGTGGGAAGGACCACCCAGGACTTCTCGACGATGTACCGGAAGCTCTGGCCATCCTTCCCGATGAGGATCACATCCCCTGGAACCAGTTCA
Source organism: Bacillota bacterium (assembly GCA_029960865.1). GTDB lineage: Bacteria > Bacillota > Sulfobacillia > RBS10-35 > RBS10-35 > RBS10-35. Next base: position 3,172 of record JASBVX010000061.1, read on the forward strand.
CCAAGGCGGCGGAAAGGGGCCCCGTAGGTGGTGCGGTGGCCGGCAATGGCGAGATTTCCTCCCTGGCCAGGGAGCGGGGTTTGGGGGTAGTGGCCGGGACCTTTTCTCAAGACATCCAGGGTGACCCCTTCCCAGACCATGACTTTTAGCTGCAAACGGGGGATTTCCAGGAGAAAGGGAGGAGCAAACGCAGCCCCTTCCTGGCTGTGGGGAATCTCGTCCATCCCGCGAAGGGCCGGATCCTCTCCATCGCTGGCCATGGCCACCAGGGGGTGCTGAGCCCAATGCTGGGCCAGGTAGGTGTAGAGGTTTAGCCAGAGAGGGGTGAAAAGAAGAAGAGCTCCTGCCAAAAGGAGCCCCCTGTCCAAGGGAAAAGACCGCAGCCGCCTACCCCTACGCACCTTTTCTCTGCCGGCGCCAGAGAAGGGCCAGCCCGATGAGAAGGGCTCCGGCGGCGCTATAAGTCCAGGTATTGCCGCCCGTACGAGGAAGGGTACCTTGCCCCGACCCGGGACCGGCCCCTGGACCTGGAGGCGTGACCGTCACGGAACTGGCGAGGAAGAAATCCACCCGCGCCAGCGGGTTGCCGGTGGTAAGGGTCACTTCCACGGGATAGCTGTCATAAGGCGCACCGTTCAGAACGATCCTGTCCAGGGAGAGGTCATCCCCCCAGAGGCTCACGGTATAGGTGTCGAAGGAAAGGTCGGCGAAGCGATAGGTGCCGTCACTGCTGAGGGTCGCCAGCTGGCCGTTGGAGAGGGCCACCCGCACCTCCTGGGGGGCGGTACCGTCCGTAAAGAGAACGTAGCCCCAGATGGTGCCCTGAGCAGGGCCGGCCAAGGGGCCGGACGGCGCGATGATGACAGTTCCACCTCCGCTGGCGGGAGGAGGCACCGGCACGAAGAAGTTCAGGGCGATAACCGGCTCAATGGGCTCATTCACATGGCAATAGACGTTCCCCGGGTTCGTCATCTGGCAGGCGGGCTGGGTTCCACCCGTGGAGTAAACCGTCCCTGTGCCTCCCTCGAAGCTCACATCGATGGGGCCTGCATAATCAGGGCTGATGGTGAAGGAAAGACCGATGATGCTGTCGGTGGCCGGGTCCAGATCGTAGTGGATGTTGGAAATGGTGTAGCCATCCACCGGGGCCGCCATGGTCCCCGGGGAGAGGAAAAGGCCGGCCATGAGGAAGAGGATGAAGGATACGTAGAGCGCTTGGTTTTTCCGTGACGTCATGGACACCACCTCCTTTTCACTTCAGTTTTCCACTTTGATACTCTCCACAGTCACGTCAATCGGCGGCGGGACATCATCCCAGAAGAAGGAGACTTTATAACGCCCCGTTTCCGCATTGCTGGGGATGAACCAGATGGGCTCGAAGAAAGAGCCGGAGGAACCTACGTACACCGCAGCGCGGTGCACGACGTCTTTTTTCCTAAACTGCTGCCGAACCTCGTAGCGGAAGCATGAATGGGGCGTGAACCCCGACCCCTGCATGAATACGGTTTTGTCCCTCTTAAACTTCCACGTCGGTTTTCCCTGGTCGTCGGTAATCAAATATGTTCCGTCAAAGACGGACGTTTGGCACCGGTGGATGAGGCCGGGAGGAATATCGATGTTTTCCACCCCGGCATACGTCACCGGCACATGATTGGCCGCCGCCATGGCCGTGGTCACCAGGCTAAAAGGAAGAAGGAGAAGGAAAACCATGCGGGCCACCGTTCTCATCTTTCAGGGCACCTCCTTGGTGATGCTTTTAAGCTGGTATAGAGGTTTTCCGCTTTGGGGCCTTCCTCTGAAGGCATAGGTAGCATCCACATCCCGCACCAGGAAGAAGTGCTGGCCATCCTCCAGCTCTTCATGGAAGAGAAACCGCTCGTAATCCCGGGCCACCCTGAGGATACTTTCAAAGTCCCCCAGCCATACGACCCCCTCCTGGTCTGAGAGGAGGTGCAATCCCTGGCTTTCCACCCAGAGATGGCCCGCCCTCTTGCGCCAGAGGCTCAAAGGATCCAGGACGAGATCTTTGCGCCACTGCCAGTAGAAGAAACCGCTGGCGAGGAAGAGAAGCATGGCTGCGATCAGAGCTGTACGCCAGGCCACACCTACGGCGGGCTCCCAGCCTAAAACCCGAAGGTGACGGGGAACGTGGGTGGTAAGGCTCACGTTTCCCGTCTTTTCCGGTCCCAGAGCCGCGGCGAGCTTCTGAGGATCGGTGATGCTGAGCTTGGCGAGGAGAGCCTCCCAATCGAAGGAGAGCTCAGGAGCAAAAAGGCTTTCCACAGGGGTTCCCGCCAGGGACCCCTTTTGCAAAATCTTCGGTTGAATCGTGAGGGTGTACCGATCGAGCCGATAACCCGTTTCCGCTTGGAGCGCTTCCAGGTCCTTTTTCATTTCCCCCAGGGGCAGGATCCCTTCCAGGCGGGCCGACGTTCCTTCAAAAGTGAAGGGTTCCATCAACGGGTAGGCTCGGGACCAGCCGCTCTGGCCCCGCAAGATGGCCACCATTTGTCCCTCGCCCTGGGCCTTCTCCAGGGGGTAACCTCCCACCTCATAGGAAAAGGTCACTAAAACGGACGAGAGAATCCCCAGGAAAAGAGGATCCCCCGTCTTCACCTTTCCATCAGGGTAAGCAGCCCCCTCCGGGGCACTGCCTTCGTAGGAAAAGGTCCCTCTTTGGGTAAAGGTCAGCACCTGGATGATGGCCTCCGTTTGGGGGGTACGGGCCCAGTAAAAGCTCAACCCCAGAAGGAAGACCCCCAGGAGCAAAGCGGTGTAAAAGGCGCTCCGAAACGGTGAAGCCAACGGTGAAACCTCTCTTTCTTTCAGTGCCTCTCTCGGCCGCTGCAACCGCCTTCGGCGGCGTTCCTGCAACCCCAGACGGCGCAACTCCAAGAAGATCCATACAAACGCCACAACTGCCAGAAAGGCCAGATAACCGGCGGGCTTTTGCACCCAGGCCAGATGACGGGCGGCGCCCGGCAAGTGAAGCACTGCCTTCCCGTAGATGTCCTCTCGGGAGGGAAGGTAGGGGTCTACCCAGGCGTTGTGGTCCCCCTTCATGAGATAGCGAGGACCATCGGTACCCACGATCCGGTGAAGGATAATGCGGTTCAACACCGGATCCCAGTAGGCCACCACATCGCCCACCCGATAGGTCTGGGATTTTCGCACCACCACCACATCACCCGCGTGGTAGGTGGGAAGCATGCTCTGCCCCGAAACGCTCAGATACGTTGCTGATCCTCCCAAGGGCAAAGGTCCCCAAATCGACCAGAGGATCAGGAAGAGGAGAAGAGCGCCCAGCAGCAGGCCTTGCCGTTTTGTCAAAGGTCCACCCCGTTGGGGGGGCGGCGACCCTGGGGGCCGCCGCCCATCGCTTTGTCACCCTTACTGGGCCGCCACCACTTGCAGGCTGGTGGCGCCGGCGATTGGCGCCTCTTGACCTGCCGCTTTGCAGGTCCAGGAGTTCCCACCTGTGTTAGTGCAGTTGTCGTAGAGGTAGGTGTTGGTTCCGTCGCTGATCTTGGCGTAGACGGTTTTGGCCGCCTTATCGAGATCGAATGTCACCTCCCTGATGGTGTCGTTGCTCGCGTCGGGCTTATAATGGACGCCGGTTACCGTATAACCGCTGATGGTTCCCGAACCTGAACCAGCATCGGAACCGGGGACCGTATTGCTGGCCATCATGGCGAAAGCGGCACCGCTTAGAAGGGCGACGGTGAGAAGGGGCACCAGGATCTGAATGAGTTTCCGGGACGTCCGCATAGGATTCCTCCACTCCCTCCTTGGTTAGCCCCCCTTTGAGGGGCTAAGCCCAAGGTATTGGAGCTTTTGGAAGAAAACAGTAGCAAAGACAGTCTCAAAAACAGTCTCAAAAGGAGTCTTCTACAGGCAGCAACACCCTCGCCAGACGTTCCAGCGCATCCCGGTGATAGCGAAAGTAGGTCGCCCGGGAGAGATGGAAGCGGTGGGCCAGCTCCTCGTGGCTTTTCCGCGGGCGAAAGTAGTAGTGCCAGAGGATGTCCTTCAAGATGGGCTTCTCCCGGAAGAAAGGGGCATCCTCCAAGGCGTTTTGCACCCACGTCTTGGCTCTACCCCGGGGAAGGTGAGGATAGATGGTGCCGAAGACCTCCGCCAGCAGGTGGGCGTCGAGGTTCTTTCCCCGGCGGCATCCTTCGAGGAAAGTCTTTACCTGGGCTATCCCCTCCTGCAGTGAAATAGCCGGTGGGTTTGCGAGAAGGCTTTCCTTTTCGCCCTGCTCACCTTGCCAGAGATGGGGGCGGTTGGGGGCCTTTTCCCAAAAGCGAAGAGTCCTCTTACGCCAGGCAAAGGTGAGCCAAGGTTTTTCTCTTTCAAGGAAAGCAAGAAGAGGGCGGCGAACCTCAGGGGCTAAATAGCGCCGGGGACCCCGGTTCCTCACGAAAGGAAGCGCCAAAAACCTTTCCCAGAGGGCAGTCGAAATCTCCAACCCCGTGATCTCCTCAGCATCCCGGCGATCCCACGTGGGAAGGACCACCGCCAGGAAAAAGAGGGCATCCAGCGGATGGCCATAGACCTCAGA
>JASBVX010000062.1 GCA_029960865.1 Bacillota bacterium
CCACCGCCTCCATGTCCTCCTGGAAGACGTCGGGTTTCACATCCCGGTAGACCACCGGCACGGAGGCATCCCCCCGGTAGAGGATGAAGCGCAACTCAGGCCCAGCCGGGTTCCACTGAATGGAACCCGGCTGGATCTCCCCTTGCACACGAGCGAAATGGTCCTTTTCTGCCGGTGGGAGAATCGCCCATTCCTCCACCGTGTAATAGCGGGTGGCGGCTTCGGTGAAGGCCGAATAGGCCAGGACCACCACAGCAGCCAGGAAAAGCATCAGGGCCAAGGCCCTTTTCACTTAGACGCACCATCCTTGATCCAGTTTTCGATGGTCTGGCGGGCCGTGGCCGGGATGGGCTGACCCCCCAGCGGCATGGGGGGCACGTTGTACTGGTTGGCTTCGCCGTTGATCACCAGCCAAAGGAGGCTTTCCTCGGGCTTTCCCGGCACGATGACGGCGCCATTTTGGCCGCCCTTCATGGTGGATTCATAGCTGGCCAGGCTCAGGCCCCCGGAGGTGGTGGAGATATGGCACGAGGCGCAATACGCTTGAAAGATCTTGGAGACATCGCTCCACTTGGCCTGGGTCACCACTTCTTCAGTGGGGGGAATCACGGTGGATTTTTGCCCCATGTAGGTAAGGCCCACCAGGAGCACCACCATCGAGGCCATGGCCGAAAGGGCCACCGGCCGCCGGCGCGGCTCATGGCTAGGGTTCTTATCGAGAAGGGGCACAAGGAAGAGCAAGAGGACGGCCACGGTCGGGATGACCACGATGGCCACCACCTGGGCCCAGTAGTACCCCGGGACGAACTTGAGGAACTGGTAGAGGAACATGAAGTACCAGGGCGGCTTCGGTTCGTAGTGATCCCGGTTCAAAGGATCGGCCGGCGCCTGGATTTCCGGCAGGAAGAAGTAGGCCACCGCCAAGAGGGCCAGCATCGTCACCAGGACTGTCATGACCATGCCGAAGGTCCCATAGGGGTAGAAGGGGACCATCCCCTTGGGGATGTCCACCGTCCCTCTCACGTGCTTCTTTCGCCATCCGGGGGGCAGCGCCCGATCCGCCTCGGTGACCCCCACCCGGAACACCAGGCCGATGTGGGCCGCCATCAAAAGCACCAGGGTGATGGGCAAGACCAAGACGTGGATGGAAAAAAAGCGGGAAATGGTGGCCTGTGTCAAGAATTCGCTTCCCCGCAGGATCCCCGTCAACCAGTCGCCGACGAGAGGGGCATAGCCCACCATGGCCGTCCCCACCATGGTGGCCCAGTAGGCTTCCTGGTCCCAAGGCAGGAGGTAGCCGGTGAAGGCGAAGGCCAGGACCGTCACCAGAAGGAGGACCCCCAGCATCCAGTTGAGCTCCCTGGGTTTCTTATAGGCCCCGATATAGAAGACCCGCAGCATGTGGAGAAAGACCACCACCACCATGAAGCTGGCGCCCCAGAAGTGGAGGCTGCGGATGAAGTAGCCCCAGGGCTCCGACATGAGGACCTTCATGGCATGATAAGCGTAAGGAAGGCCGTCGGAAGTAAGGGCCAGGCTGGGGGCATAGACCGTGGCCAGAAGAATGCCTGTCACGAACTGGCTGATGAACACGAACACGGCGGCAAAGCCCAGATAGTCCAGATAGCTTTCCCGGCGGGGCACCGGATGGTAGAGGGCTTCCGTCATGTCATCCTTGATGGAGAGCCTTTCATCCAGCCACTGGAGCAGACGCTTGGACGCGCTCAAGAAATAATCCCCCCTACCAGCACCTTGCCGTCCTTTTCCACCACCAGCCGGCGCCTAAGGGGCCGGGGGGCCGGCGGGTGGGTGACCTGCCCGTGAATGTCGAAGGTGCTCCCGTGGCAGGGGCAGGCAAACTGGTTCCCCACCCAGGTGAAGGGGCACTCCAGGTGAGTGCAGTGCATATCGTAAGCCACAAGACCCTCGTTCTCCAGGCGGACGATCCACGCCCCCCCTTCAGAGCCCTGGTTGTCGGTCACCTTGAGGACAGGAGGATCGCCTATTTTGAACTCATCGGAGGTCCCTACTTCCTCCAGGGGCACGTTGCTCTGGGAGGGCGGCCAAAGGAACTTGAGGCCCAACCCTCCGTAGGCGAGGGCGATCAGCCCGCCGATGGTCCACATGGAGACACTCATGAACTTGCGCCGGGTCACCTCTTGGGGTGTCCAACCCTCCAGCCAATCGGCCAGAGGATTCTTTTCGTCGCCGCCCGAAGGGGGCGCTGCCGAATGGTCTTTCGCCATGCACCTTACCTCCGCTTCTAATGCCTATCCGTAACCTTACGAGGAAGGGAAAAGTCCCGTCAAGGAACGAAAGGCCTAACCGTGCCTTTTCCCCTCTTTCTCCAGGCGGGCGATCCGCCTTTCCGCCTCCCCCACCCGCCGGCCCAGGATCAAGGTATAGCCGAAGATGAGGGTCCAAATCACCAGGTAACCTGCCACCAGATAGGTCAAAAAGAGTCGCCTCCCCAGTAGAGATGGTGGGTCCGTTCCTCCAGCCGCCTGACCCGCAGGGCCAACAGGAAAAGGTACCCATAGAGCACCGTAAAGGCCAGGACGCTCACCAGAAGCGCCACCACCATCCTCCCCTCCAGATGGGCCCCGGCGGGGTGAAAACCTCCCCAGAGACGGGAAGCCAGGTAGACCAAAGGCACGTTGGCAAACCCCACCAGCCCCACCACCGCCGCCACCACCCCGCGCCGCTGCCGATCTTCGATGGCGGAGCGGATGAGAAGATAAGCCACGAAGATGAACCAGAGGATGAGGGTGGTGGTGAGGCGCGGCTCCCAGCGCCACCAGACGTTCCACACCGCACGGGCCCAGAACATCCCGGTGATGAGGGTGATGGCGGTGAAAAGGACCCCGATCTCCGCCGAGGCCGCCGCCCACTGGTCGTACAAAAAGCGCCTCTGCCAAAGGAAGAGGATGCTGGCCAGAGCCGTGATGCCAAAGGCCAAAAAGGCCACCCACGCACTTCCCACGTGAAAGTAGAGAAAGCGGACCATCTCCCCCATGACCGCCTCTGGGGGCGCATAGAGAAACGCCAAAAGAAGTGCCGTTCCGACGGTGAGATAAGCCAGCCAGCCCAGACCGCGCAACCGTTTCACTCCTCCAAGGCCCAGGGGAACGCCCACCCCAAAAGGACCAAGAAAACTATATCGTAACTGAGAAGAAGCTTCAGCCAGACCCCTGCCTCCCCTAGGTCCCCCGTCAAAGCAGCCCCCGTCAAACGGACGGCCGCCATCACCAGCGGCGCCAAGAGGGGGAGGACCAGGAACGGCAAAAGACCCGCACCCGACCGGAGCCCCGAGGTAAACGTGCTGATGAAGACCACCAGGGCAACGAGGCCCAGGCTCCCCAGGGCCAGGGAGAGGATGAGAAGACCCGGAGCCTGGGGCATCCCCCAGCGGATCCACACGAGAAAGAGGGGTGTGACCGCCAGCTGGGCCAAAAGAAGGGCCAGCCAGCCGGCGGCCACCTTGGCGTAATAGAGGGCAGCCGGGGGCAGGGGCAGGATGCGCAGGCCTTCCAGGGCACCCCCGGCCCGCTCTCGGGCCATGGTGCGGTCAAAGCCCTGCAGGGCGGCGAAGATGTAGCTGAGCCAGAGAAGTCCTGCCGCCACCGGCCGGGGGTCCTTTTCCACAGGATCCACCGCCAGGCTAAAGATGAGGGCCAAAAGAAAGCCGTAGAGGAGGAAATGGGCCAAAAGCTCGGGCCTGCGGGCTTGGATGGCTGCCTCCCGCTGGAGGAAAAGGACAAAAGCTCTCCATGGGCTCACGGCCGTCCCTCCCGGTGGAGGATCCCCCCCTCCAGGCGGTAGATCTCATCGGCCGCCAGGTCCGGCGGCGCCTCGTGCTGAACCACGAGGGCGCTCCCTCCCCGGGCCCGGTGCTGATGCAAAAGAGCAAGGAGGAGGCGCTGTCCGTCCCGGTCCAGGGAGGAAAACGGTTCATCGAGGAGGAGAACCGTAGGCTCGGAAAGGAAAGCCCGGGCCAGGCCCAGGCGCTTCTTCTGGCCCAGGGAGTAGCGGCGCACGGGAAGATCCCCTTCTCTTTGCAGCCCCACCTGCTGCAGCCACCGGTCCGCCTCCCGCCCGCCGGAAAGGCCGCAGGCCCTGGCCCAGAACACCAGGTTTTGCTGGCCGGTCAAGTCTTGGTGTAGGAAGGGCTCCGTGCCGGCCAGGCCCACATGGCGGTAGACCAAGGACCAGTCCTGGCGGCGGATCCGCTTTCCCTGCCAGAGGACATGGCCCTTATCGGGCATAAGAAGACCCCCCATGATCATCCAGAGGGTCGTCTTGCCTGCTCCGTTGGGCCCTTGGAGGAGGGTGAGGCGTCCCGGAGAAAGGCCGAGGTGGATGTTTCGCAAGAGGAGCCTTTCCCCGCGGTAACGGCTCACCCCATCCAGGGCCAGCACTTCTATCGCCCTAAGACCTTGCCCACCAGAGGGGCTACCTCCCAGGGGAGGGAAGCCACCTGCGCCCCCCCGTCGGTAAGCGCTTTCACTTTGCTCTCAAAGGACCCCCGGCCCCGCTCCACGATGGCTCCGGCGTGGCCCATGCGCCGCCCGGGAGGGGCGCTCTTGCCGGCCAGGTAGGCCACCACCGGCTTCGTCATCTGTTTGATGTACTCCGCCGCCTCTTCCGCAGGCTTCTGCCGATCTCCCCACAGGACCACCGCTTCCGTTTCGGTCCTGCTCAAACGCTTCAAGGAGACCCAGTGACGCCTGATCGCCTCCATACCACCGTGGTTGGCCCAGGCCTGCCCCGTCAGGGGAGTTGACGATCGTAGCTCAGGGTACCGCTGCGGGCCACCCCACCGGTCCCGGCTGGAACACGTTGTTGGGGGAATCCCCATTTAACCTTGCCAAGGGGCAGATGCCGTAGGTGTTGGGACCGATGACCACCGCATTGCGGCTGCGGGCAGGGCGATGATGTCCATGGCATGGGGACGGAACATGCTCGGCGATGATGACCACAGAGGCCGCGAAGATGGCCTCATAGGCGGCGTCCTTCACCGGATTTGCGAAGAGCACGGCCACATTATTTGTGCTTTTACCGCCACTTCCACCGTGTCATACACAGGACTCCTTCCACCTGCTGCCCTTCTTTCCCGGGCTCACCGCCACCCGGGTGCCGTACTGCAGCATCTGCCGGGTATGGAACCGCCCCTGATTCCCCGTGATCCCCTGCACCACAACCCGCGTCTTTTCATCCACCAGGATCGCCATCAGCCCTGACTCCCTTCCCCGGCCAGGGAGACCACAGTGCGGGCGGCCTCTTCCATGGACCGGAAGGCTTCGATGCCTGCCGCCTTCAAAAGGGCCCGCCCCTCTTCTTCGTTGGTCCCCACCAACCGCACCACCAGAGGCGCTGTGAAACCCTTCTCTTCTTTCACCTGGATGATGGCTTTGGCCACTTCGTCGCAGCGGGTGATCCCCCCGAAGATATTGACGAGGATGGCCCGGGGGTTGGTATCCACCAGGAGAGAGAGGGCCTGGGCGGTGGGCCCTGCCGCCGATCCTCCCCCGGCATCGAGAAAGTTCATGGGGCGGCCTCCATAATGCTGGAGAACATCCAGCGTGGCCATGGTGATGCCGGCGCCGTTGGCCATCACGGCGATATCCCCATCCAGCTGCACAAAGCTGAGGCCCAGGGCGGAAATCTTCTTCTCCAGTTCCGTCTGCTCGCTGACCCTGGGAAGCTCGGGATGGCGGTAGAGGGCATCGTCATCGATGTTGAGGCGGGCATCGCTGGCCACGATCCCCTGGGCGGTGACCGCCAAGGGATTGATCTCCGCCAGTTCCGCATCGTAGCGGGTAAAGGCTTCCCAGAGGCGCACCACCACATCGGCGTAGGCCCGGGCTAGCTCCCCCGTCAGGCCGATCTTCCTCGCCAGAAGGCGCCCGTGAAAGGGGGAAAGACCCCAGGGGAGGGGCACGTCCAGGCGGACGATAGCCTTTTCGGGGACGTCTTCGATGTCCACCCCTCCCGATGCAGAGGTGATGACCACCGGGCGCTTGCTGTTGGCATCAAGGGTGATGCCCAGATAGAGCTCCCGCTGGATGTCCAGGAGGCTTTCGCAATAGACTTCTTCCACCCGATACCCTTTGAGGTCCATGCCCAAAATGGCCTGGGCCGCCTCCCGGGCCTCGCCGGGGGTATGGGCCAGCTTGATGCCCCCCGCTTTGCCCCGTCCCCCCACCAAGACCTGCGCCTTCACCGCCACCGGTCCCAGTTCCTCCGCCGCCCGGGCCGCTTCCTCAGGAGTCCGGCAAAGCTTTCCCGGCGGAACGGGGAGACCATGCTGCCGGAAGATCCCCTTGGCCATGTGTTCATACATCTTCAAACGCCATCCACCCCATTTCCTTCGGCTCCATTCCAGACTTGAGCTGCCCGATGCACCAGCCTTCGGGTCCGCTCCGCCACCTGCAAAGGATCCACTGTCTGCCGGTTCACACCCTCCTCCAGGGCGGCCCGGGCCACCGCCGCCGCCACTTGGGGGGCCACTTCCCGGTTCCAGGGGCTGGGGATGACCTTCTCCGGCCCCAATTCCTCCGGGAGGACCAGAGCGGCCAGAGCCCGGGCCGCCGCCACCTCCATACTCCGGGTGATCTGGCGGGCATGGACGTCCAGGGCCCCCCGGAAAACCCCGGGGAACGCCAGGACGTTGTTGATCTGGTTGGGAAAATCGCTCCTGCCGGTGGCCACCACCGCCGCCCCGGCCCCCCGGGCCTCATCGGGATCGATCTCGGGGATGGGGTTGGCCATGGCCATGATAATGGGTTTCCTGGCCATCCGGGCCACATCTTCCCCTCCCATGACGCCCGGCCCCGACACCCCCATAAACACATCGGCGCCGCGGACCACCTCATGGAGGGTGCCTCGGCGCCGCTCTCGGTTGGTGAAACTGGCCACCTCGGCCTTGAAGGGGTTCATGGCCTCCTGGCGCCCCTCGTAGATGGCCCCGGCCCGGTCCACCATGATGATATCCCCCACCTGCAGGGAATGGAGGAGATGGGCGATGGCCATGCCCGCGGCGCCTGCCCCGCTGATAACCACCTGCACCGACTTGAGATCCTTCCCCACCACCTCAAGGGCGTTGAAGAGGGCTGCCAGGGCCACAATGGCGGTACCGTGCTGATCGTCGTGAAACACGGGGATATCCAGCTCCTGCTTCAGGCGGCTCTCCACCAGAAAACAGCGGGGAGCGCTGATATCCTCCAGATTGACACCCCCAAAGGAAGGTTCCAGCATCTTCACCGTCTCCACGATGCGGTCCACGTCTTTCGTGTCCAGGCAGATGGGAACGGCGTCGACGCCTGCGAACATCTTGAAAAGAAGGGCCTTTCCCTCCATGACGGGGAGGGCTGCCGTCGGGCCGATGTCCCCCAAACCCAAAACGGCCGTCCCGTCGGTGACGATGGCCACCAGGTTGCTCTTGGCAGTGTAGGTATACGCCAACGAAGGATCCCGCTGGATCTCCAAGCACGGTTCCGCCACCCCGGGAGTATAGGCCAGGCTCAAGTCTTCAGGGCGATGGAGTGGTTCCTTGGCCACCACCTCAATCTTTCCCCGCAGGCGGCGGTGAAACTCCAGAGCCCGCCTCTTGAGATCTTCCGCCTCATCCTTGGTGAGAGCCATATCAAGCCTCCTCGAAGGCCTAGGCCAGATTGGCCATCT
>JASBVX010000063.1 GCA_029960865.1 Bacillota bacterium
TGGTCGTCCTCGTTCCGGAAAGCGGCGTCTCCCTCCAAGGAAAGGGACTTTTCCCGGGAGGCCGGGAGACCTTGGGCGAGACTGGCTTACGGGTTTACAGCAGCCAGGAGCTCCTCCCGGGCACCCTGGTGCAGCTCCGCCTGGCCCCCACCCGGCCTCCTTGGCTCCCGTGGATCCTGGCCCTTGTCACCGTCCTTCTGCTTCTTTGGGGTTTTCTACGCCGGTATCGCCGCTCCAGATCACCGCGATGAAGGAAAGGGCCCAGCGGTAGAGGCGGGGAGCCTCCTGCAAAATGGCCTCCATGGCGTGGGCCACGTAGCCCTGCAGGCCCTCTTGCTGCAACACGTCATTTCCCTCCTGGAGATCCAGGACCTGCGGCGGCCCCAGCTCCCCCGCGTCCACGGGATAGAGAACGTCCACCACCAGATCCCGCCACGAGACTTCCTCTTCCCCCACCCGGGTGCCGTCGCTGACGTTGAAATAGAGGGCCAGGGGCCGGTCCTGGTCATCGAACCAGAAATAGAGGTTGTAAGGCCGGTCCTCCCAGTAGAACCCGTAAGTGTAACCGCCGGCCGGCAGGTGGATCCCGGCCAGATCCACCGGGGTTGTCATGGCGTACCGATAGACGACAAAGCCCGGTTCGAAGAAGATCCGCTCCCCTTCAAAGAGGCTCTCCGGTCCCAGGAGCCTCTCCTTACGCTCCCGATAGATCACGGGGCAGCCCTCCCTCTCCCTCCAGGTAATGGCGCCGGTAGGTGGGGCTCCGCCAGAGTTCCAGTTTCTCTCCGGGAGGCACCCACATGAAGACGTCCTCCCTTCCCTTTCTGAGAGGGGTGAGAACCCCCAGCTCCACAAAGATCTGCAGCCCCTGGGCGATATCCTCCCGGGAAAGATCCATCCGGATCCCTTCCTGGCGGCAGAGCCCCTCCAGCTGCAGAACCTCGCCGGGTAGGAAGGTCAGCCTTTTCCCCAGGGCTCTAAGGGCCCGGTAGAGTTGGGCCAGTTGGGACCGTCCCGGCGCCTCCGCCGTCTTTTCCGCCCCGGTCTGCCGCATGCCTTCCTCAACCCGGAGGCGCACCGTCTCTTCGCCGCCAAAGCGGTGTTTCTCCACCCTTCCCAAAAGGGTCCACCGCCCCGCCGGATCCCCCAGGGGAAGGCGCCCGGCCAGGGAAAACCCCACCCCCGGCAGATGGTTTCCCTGTCCATCCCCCAGGGCCAGGCGCAGGTGGCGCCCCCCTTTCCCCATGGGCCGCACGCCTCGGAGGGTGAGGTCGGGAAAAAGGAAGAGGGGTTCCTCGTGGCCGGGGCCATACGGGCCGAAGCGGTCCAGAAACTCCAGGAGCGTGTCGTCCACCTCCCGCAGGAACGCGGGGGCATCCACCAGCACCGGCGCCGGACCGCCTTTTTCCATGTGGGCTCCCCGCCGCGAAAGCTCCCGGCCCACCTCGGGTACCGCATCTTCCCGCAGGGTAAACCCCACCGCCTCCCGATGGCCCCCCAATCGGTGGAAAAGAAGGGCAAGGGGCTCCAGAAGGGTGAGAAGGTCCACCGTCCCGGCCGTCCTCCCCGAACCCCGCACCCAGGAACCCCGTTTTCCCGCCAGCAGCACCGGACGCTCATACGTTTGGGCCAGCTTCCCCGCCACCAGCCCCAGGACCCCCGGGTGCCACTGGGGTTCGTAGAGGAAAAGAACGGGATCTCCTTCCTTTTCCCGCGCCAGAAGCTGGGCATGGGCCAGAACGGCGCCCTCCACCTTTTGCCGCTCCTTCTGGGCCTGCTCCACCGCTTCCGCCGGCCCCAGGGCCCCTTCTTCATCCAAGCTCAGCAAGAGATCCAGGGCCGGCCGGGGATCCCCCAGGCGCCCCGGGGCGTTGAGGCGCGGAGCCAGGTAAAAGGCCAGGTTGTAGGCCGTGAGGGGGGGCCGTCCGGCCTTCTCCCAGAGAACTTTCAAGCCTGGGCGCAGCCCCCGCTCCATGAGGCGCAGCCCTTCTTTCACCCAGAGCCGGTTCTCGCCCTGCAAAGGCATCCGGTCGGCCAGGGTACCCAGGGCCACCAGGTCCAAGGAGCTGCGCCAGGGCGCATCCTCCCCCCGGCCCAAAAGGGCCTGCAGGAACTTTAGGGCCACCCCCACCCCCGCCAGGTGGGGAAACGGGTACGCACTGTCCGGGCGCATGGGATTCACCAGGGCATCGGCCGGCGCCGGCTCCTCTCCCACCTGGTGATGGTCCAGGACCACCACCGGCAGGCCCAGGGATTTGGCCTTCCCGATCCCCTCGTGGGCATGGGTACCGTTATCCACCGCAAGAAGGAGGCCCGCCCCTCTCGAAACGGCTTCTTCCACATGGCGGGGTTGCAATCCGTAACCTTCGTCCCGGTGGGGAAGGATCAGGTGCACCCGTCCCCCCACCGCCTCCAGCACCTCCCCCAAAAGGGCCGCCCCGGTGATGCCGTCAGCGTCGTAATCCCCCACCACGGCCATCGGCACCCCTTCCCCCAGGGCTGCCGCCACCTCGTCGCAGGCTCTTTCCATGTCGGGGATGAGGAAAGGATCCGTCCAGAAATCCTCTTCCTTGGGGTCCAACCACCATCTGGCCAGGGCAGGGGTGAAATCCCGGGCCACCAAAAGCCTTCCCGCCGGGAGGGGAAGGTCCAGCTCCCCCGCCAGCGACTGGGCGCGGGCTTCCGCCTGAGGGCCCCAAGGAACCCCCCGCCACGACCAAGGCCTCTCCGCCGTCACGAAGAGGAGGAGCTCTCTTCCGGCGCCGGTTGGGCAGCATCCCGTTGCGCCTGCAGGGTCTTCAGCTGGGCTTGGAGACGGCGCACCTCCATGCGGCTGCTATAGGCCGGTACCAGGCTCAAAAGGGCCACCACCACCGCCCCTGCAGCTGCCGCCGCCAGGATCACCACCGCCAAAGTGGTTTCACCGGAAGTCGTGAGAAAGTGTACTTCCACCGATTGCCCATTCTGGGCCGCAAAGACCGCAATGCCAAGGGCGAAGAGAAGGATCAAAACCATCAGCCAAGGCAAGGTCCAAACCCCCTTGGCTCCATTATTCACGAAGGGAAACCTATCTCCTCTTGAAATGTCTCAAGAAAACAAAAGGGGAAAGGTCCGGCGCACCCTCTGGCCTTCCACCCGGGCGATGGCCAAGAGGGCATTCTTCTCCAGCTCCGCCAGCGCGTAGAGGCGACCCTTGCCCTTGCGCACCAGTTCCTCCAGATAGCTCCGGTTGGGCTCCAGCCCGATGCAAGTGAACGGGATGCGGCGGCGGCCCAGTTCCTCCGCCTCCGCCAGGGCATCCTCCAGGGGGCCCCGTTGCCCCCGCGAAACGGTGGGGATGCCGTCGGTGATCAGAAGAAGGAAGGGGCGGGATACCCCGGCCCTTTCCACGTAGCTCCTGGCTTCGGCCAGGGCCTGGGCCAAAGGCGTCAGGCCGGCAGGCTGGAGCTCCTCCAGCCCCTTTTCCACCGCCCCCAAGTGGCGCGTGAGGGGGACATGGAACGTCACCTCCCGGTTCTGGAAGCTGGCGACGGCGATCCTGTCCCGGCTCTTTCTCACCAGGTGGCGCACCAGCTCCTTGGCCGCCTTCATGCGGCTTCCCGCCATGGAAGCGCTGGCATCGATGAGGATGACCCAATCCAAAGGAGGGACCTGGAGTCGCCTGACCACCTGCAGATCGTCCGCTTGCAGGGGGAGGGCCTTTCCCGGCCGCTTCTTCCAAGCCCCAAGGAAGGTCTCGGCGGGCGCCACCCCGGACCAGGAACCATGGACCCGCGGTCCCACCTGCCTTCGCCTTCCCCTGGGTCCCCAGGATCCTCTTCCCGGCCGAGAAGGGAAGCTGGACCTCCTTTGCCCCGCCAGATCTCGCCGGATCAGGTCCCTGCGATCCAAAAGGAGGCGCCGGACCGTCCTTCCCAGGTCGCTGGCCTCCCAGCCGCCCTCCGCCCACGAAAAGAGGAGGGGCCAGCGTTGAAGGAGCCAGGGAAAGGCTGCCCGGTGCCTGCCGTCCCCTTGCAGAAGGGAAAGGGCCTCTTCCACCCCCCCGGCTTTCTCCGCAAGCCATAGCGCCAGGGAAAAAGGATCGGCCTCCTCCCGACGGGCTTCCCTAATCCAGCTATCGCTGGCATCGGCGTAAGGGCTGAGGTCCAAGGGCGCATCCCCCTCCTTCCCGTAGGCCAGCACCTGCTCCACCTTTCGCAGCTCCAGGCCTGCCCGCACGATGGCCTCCTCGGCCGACTCTGTCACCAGGGGCAAGAGATCCCAGGCGGAAACGGGCCAGAGAAGGGCCAAATGGACATGGTGGGCATGGGCCCGCCGCAGGGAAAGCTTTTGCCCAAAGGTGAGGGACCCCGTCAAGCGGCCTCCGCCCAGCGCCGTCTGGATATCCACCAGGTCCAGGAGGCTGGGCTCCCGAGGAGAAAGGGAGCAGTGGGCCGCCAAGGCTTCCTTCACCGACTGGGCCACCGCCCTCGGCGAAACGGCCCCCACTTCATGAAAGACATCCATGTGGACCACTTCCCCCCTGCGCCGGCGGCCGTAGAAGACCTGTCCGGCATCATGGGCAAGGAAGATGGCCACCTCCCCCGGCCGGCGCCCATCCACCCCATGGAGGGAGGTGCTGACCACCGTCGTCTCCCCCAGCCTTCCCCCAAAGGGCTGGGCCAGGGCCCGCTTCATGGCCTCCAGCTGCCTTTTCCCGCCGGGAAGCCGCATCGTCACCGCGGATCGGCCGGACGCCACCAGCGACCCCCCCGCCAGCGGGAAAGGGGCTGGGCTCCTTGGGGCGGAGCTTCCACCGGCCAGGTTTGGGGTTCCCTCAGGCTGGGCACCCCTCCCGCCAACGACGGGGGCACCCCGTCTCCAGGGACGGGAGCTTTCTTGCGAAACCCGCTGAAGAGGCGGTTCCACGGGGAACCCGGGTGGTCGTCGGGGGCCAGGGCTGCCGGGGGCAGCGCCCGCTCTCTTTCCGGAAAGGTCATATCCTCTCCCACTTCTTCCCCTGGCGGTCCTTCCCCCGCCGGCTTTTGGGAAAGATAGGCGCCCACTTCCGCCAAGCGCACCTCCTCCACCCGGTGCCGCAGGGCGGGAAACGCTGCCTGCAAAAGGTGCTCTCTCTCCACCTGGGACTTCCCCTCGGCGGCCGCCGCCAGGCGCGCCGCCCCCAGCCAGGCTTCCAGGCCCCGCAGGCTTTCCAGGTTCCAGTCGACGTAGAGCCTGGCCAGGACCCCCAGCCAACCGTCATCCACCTGGGGCCAAGGCAAATCTTCCCCCTGGGGGAGGGTCCACGGAAAGGAAGGCTCCCGCATTGCCAAGCGGCGGCGGAGGATGGCCTCCACGTGAGCCGCCTCCAGGGGGCGATTCACCTGGACATGAAGGTCGAAACGATCCGCCAGCTGCCGGCGGATGGCGGCAAGGGGCCCCGGCTCCTCATCGGGGTTGGAGGCAGCCCAGACGGTCACCTCCACTGGGAACGACACCGGGGGGAAACCGGCCTCTTCCACCTGCAGCCGCCCCGGCTTCGTCCCCATGACATCCAAAAGGGCATCGGCCACCTCCGACGCGGAATCGGCCAGCCGATTGATCTCGTCGATGAAGACGATACCTCTGTGGGCCTGAGCCAAGGTGCCGGGCAACAGGCGGGGCGTGCCCCGCCCCAGGGCCTCCAGATCCAGGGTGCCCACCACCGTACCCAGCTTCGCGGAAGGGGAAATCTCGAGGAAGGGTGCCGGAACCCATTCTTCCCCCAGCTCCCGGATTTCTTCCGGGCTGAGATGCCGGTGCTCAGGGCAATGGGGTGCCTCCGGGCGGCACTGGTAAAGGCACCCCTTGATGCGGCGGATGGAGGGGCTCAGGGCGGCTGCCGCCCGCAAAAGAGAGGTCTTCCCTGTCCCGCGCACCCCTTCCACGTGGATGTGAAGCGGCCAGCGCCTTTGCAAACCCGCCAGGGACCACCCCACCGCCTGCCAGAGTTCCTCGTTCCCGGGATGTCGAATGATGTCGGCCAAGCCATCGCCTCCAGGCTTTAGCTTTCCCCGGCAAAGGCCTTCGCACACCCACGGTTGTCGGCTCTGGGGGTCTCAGGGCTGCAGCAGGTGCAGCCGTTTGTGAACGGCCAGCCGAAAAGCTTCCCCCCGCGCCTCGAAGTTGGGAAACATATCGAAGCTGGCGGAAGCGGGGGAAAGGAGGACCACTTGGCCCGGCCGGCTGTGATCCACGGCCAGTTCCACCCCTTCCTCCAGGTTAGAGGCTCGGAGGATAACGGGAAGATCGGCCGAGGAAGCGGCCGCCCGCCGCACCGCCATCTCGATGGCGTCGGCGGTGCGGCCCATGAGGATGAGGACTTTTACCTTCGCCAGGATTTTGGGGGCCAGAGGATCGAAAGAGAGACCCTTGTCATAGCCTCCCGCCAGGAGGATCACCGGCTGCTCCATGGCTTCCAGGGCCGCCAGGGTGCGGTCGGGGGAGGTGGCGATGGAATCGTTGATGAAGAGGATGCCGTCCTTTTCCGCCACCACCTCCAAGCGATGGGGCAGGGGCCGGAAGGCGGGGATGGCTTCCCGCACCGCCTCTTCCGGTACCCCTGCCAAAAGGGCCAAGGCCGAGGCGGCCAACACGTTCTCTTCGTTGTGGACGCCCCTTAGGGGGATGGCAGAGCGGCGGAAAAGGGGCCCCCGCACAGGAGGAAGGGGACCTTCGGGACCCGGGAGGTAGCGGGGAAGATGGGCCTGGGCTTCGTCTTCCTCCGGAAGAAGCCACACCCCCGGCCTCACGGGAGCCCGCCGCGAAAACCCTGCTTCCTTCCCCGGCCCTTCTCCCCACCAGGACACCAGGGCGGGATCGTCCCGATTGAAGACGATCCAATCCTGGGGTTTTTGCTGACGGTAGATCTGCTTTTTAGCCCGGGCATAATTCTCCAGGGTCCGGTGGATATCCAAGTGGTTGGGGCGAAAGTTGAGGACCCCGGCAATGACGGGGGACACCGGCAAGAGTTCCAGCTGGAAGCTGGAGAGCTCTAGGACGACCCGGCCTTCCGGAGGGATGTGGGGGGCTTCTTCCACCAGAGGGCGCCCCAGGTTTCCACCGACGTAAGTATGGGGGAAAACCCGGCTGCACATGTCCCCCACCAGGCGGGTGGTGGTGCTCTTACCGGCGCTTCCCGTGATGCCGATGATGGGAGCCCGGCAGTAGCGAAAGACCAGGTCGATCTCGGTGGAAAGGGGAAGCCCCTGGAGCTGGGGAAGGTCCTTGGGGATGCCCGGGGTGACGAAGACGGTATCGAACGAAGTGAGGTCCTCCAGGTAATGGGGACCCAAGCGAAGGGTCGCCCCCAGGGCCATGGTTTCTCGGTAGCGGGGACCCAAGGCCTCGGCGTTGGCCTGATCTCTTACCTCCACCCGGGCCCCGTGGCGGCGCAGGAGGCGGATGAGGGCCAGATTGCTGATTCCCAGGCCCACCACCGCCACCTTGCGACCCCGCCACTCCTCCGGCGTGGGATGCATACCCCTGCCACCTTTCCTGGGGATATTATGCGTTCTCCAGGAGGCAGGCGCATGTTTTCCTCAAAGGCGGCGGTCCTCCTCTTCCCGAAAGAGACGGCGGCTGAGACCCACCAGAAACTTCAGACCCAGCTGC
>JASBVX010000064.1 GCA_029960865.1 Bacillota bacterium
GGCGCTTTCCGGACCCGTGGTGTCCCCCTCCCAGATCACCCGGGAACCGATGCGGATGGCTCCGGTGGCCGCCAGGCCCACCGTCAAACCCGTCTGGCTCCAGAGATGAGCCAGCAGCCGGGCCGTGGTGGTTTTTCCGTTGGTCCCCGTGATGGCGGCAATGGGGATGCGGCCGGCTTGGCCCCCCATGACATGCTGGATGATGGCGTCCCCCACGGGCCGGGGCCGGCCTTCATCGGGATCCAGATGCATCCGCAAGCCGGGGGACGCATTGACCTCCAGCAAAACTGCCTCCCGGCCCTGAACCGAGGGGGCGATCAGGTCCACGCCGGCAATGTCGAGGCCGACGGCCATGGCTGCCTTTTCCGCCAGTGCCAATAACCCGGGGTGGATCTCCTCCGTTACGTCCCGGGCAGTCCCTCCGGTCGAGAGATTAGCGGTGAAACGAAGGTATATGACCTCCCCGGGCGGCGGCACCGATTCCAGTGTGTACCCCTGGTCGGCAAGGGCCTGGATGGCCGGCTCATCCAGGGGAATGCAGGTGAGGGAGCGGCCGTGACCTTCTCCCCGGCGGGGATGGCGGTTGGCGGCCTCCACCAGCTCCCGGACAGTGCGCCGGCCATCCCCCACCACCTGGGGCGGCAGGCGCTGGGCCGCCGCCAAAGCGTTGCCGCCCACCACCAGGATGCGATAGGTGGCTCCCGCCACGTACCGTTCCACCAGGAGGGGCCAGCCTTCCCGGGCAGCGTGGGTGACGGCTTCCCTAAGCTGCGCCTCCAAAAAGATAGGGCCGCTCACACCCCTTCCCTGCCGCCCTAGGGCGGGTTTCACCAGGACCGGCCCGCCCAGGCGAAAGAAGGCCTGGAGAGCTTCCCCGGGGCTAGAAGCCAGGTAACCTTCCACCGTGGGCAGTCCCCACTCCCGCCAGCGCTCCTTCGTCAGGAATTTGTGCCCCGCCAGATCCACCGCCACGGCGGAGGTGGTATCGGCCACCGTGCCCCAAAAGCGGCGGCGGTGAATGCCGTGGCCCAGTTCCAGAAGGCTTCCCCCTAACCGCCGGACAGGGACACCCCTTTTGCGTGCCGCTTCGTACAAGCTCTGGGTGCTGGGACCCAGGATCGCTTCCGCGGCCCCGCTAAGGAAGGACTGCTGCCCATCCCTGGCGGCCGCCTCATCACCTGCCAGGAGAGCCTCCACCAAAGCCAACGCCTGGCGACCGGCGGATTCCCCTGTTTTTTCCTCCCCATGCTCGAAAACAATCAAAAAAAGATCCCCTTCCACCTGACGGGTCCGGCCAAACCTGACGGGATAACCCGCCTCCACCTGCAGCTCCAGCGCCACGTGCTCCACCACATGGCCCAACCAGGTTCCTTCCTGCAGGCGCTCCACGAACCCCCCGGGATAACCCCGGCTGCAGTGGTGTTCCCTCAGCCCCGGCAAGAGGGCCAGGAGCCTTTCGTGGAAACCGGGAAATTCCCTGGACTCTCTGCCATAGAGATCCCCCAGGGACACCTCCATCGCCACCGCCGGTCTCAAACACCAGACATTGGGCCCAGAATAAACGCGGATCTTCTGGATTCTCACAAGGTACCCTCCCTGGGCGTCCGGGTATCCAGCCGGAAGCCGTATCCCTCCGAGAGGACGTGGAGGGTAATGCCCCAGAGGGTCAAGGGTTCCTCCGGACTCAGTTCCGATACATTGCTCAGCTGGGTGGTGCGGCCATCCACCACCACCACCGTCCCTTCCCCCACCGCTTGCGCTTCATCTCCCTCGATAACCAGCGCCGTATTTTCGTCGATCCCGATGCCCAAAAGGCCCGGATTTTGCGCGACGGCGCTCAAAAGCCGCCCCATGCGGCCCCTCTGGGCGAAGTGCTGATCCACCACCGCCTCAGGAAGGAAACCCAGCCCGGGAGACAAGCGGATCACCTCCAGGGCGGGCGAAGCCATCTCCTTGCCGCCCACGATCATGACCCCGCTCATGGCAGAAGCCCCGGCGCTGGTGCCGGCCACGACGGCCCCTTCCCGAAAACGCCTCCGGATGATGTCGTGG
Organism: Bacillota bacterium; assembly: GCA_029960865.1. GTDB lineage: Bacteria > Bacillota > Sulfobacillia > RBS10-35 > RBS10-35 > RBS10-35. The sequence continues at coordinate 2,053 of JASBVX010000064.1, forward strand.
GCGGGCGTTCCCCCCAAAAGGGTGGTGATGCGCAGCTGATCGCCGCCGGTAAAATAGAAACCCCGGCACGCTTCCAACCTCTTGAGGGTTTTTTCCTCTCGGGCCCAGGAACGCTCCATCAGGGAGAAGAACTCCAGCTCCAAATCCCAGGGAGAAAAAGCTTCCCTGTAGAGGGCTTCCGCTTTGCGGGGATCCTCCGTCGCCACGGCGAGAACGGCCAGGGCACCTTCGCCGCCCAAGGCTTCCACGAAGCGCTGCAGAACCCGCCGCTGGCCGCGGATATCTTCATGGCCGCCGATGATGATCAGCACGCCTTGCCCTGGCACACCCTTACTTTTCCCTGACGGAGGAGGGGCCATACGGGAAGATAAAGCATCGGCCTCCCCGGGCCGATGCATAGAGACCGAGAGCGAGAGAGCGTTTCAGTCGGAGGAAGGGGAAAGGGCGTCTATCGGGGTGAGTTGTACCGCATCCATGAGAATGTCGGCATACGAGTAGCTGACACGGCGGTTTTGTTGGGATTCATCCAAGCGGATCACGAAATGGTTGGGATAAATCTGCTCCAACGTTCCTTCGCATTCTACGATCTTCCGGCGACCGGGATTCGCCCGCACATGCACTCGCTGGCCGATGAGGCTTTCAATGTGGGATCGGATGGGCGCCAGGCCACTGGGTTCTGCTGCCATTGCTCCACCCCCAAAAGGCAGGTTCTGTGAAGTAGTTTACTCAACGGTACGAGAAAAGTCAAAAAGAAGGCAGTATACGTGAGAAGGCCCGCTCTTGTCAACGCGCCGGAGGGGTTCCCCTCCAGCCCAGGAGAGGGGCCAGGGCTGCCCAAATGGCCGGTTTCCACGCCTCCTCTCGGGTCACCAGACCGCTGGTGGCAAAGGCCATGGCTCCTCCCTTCTCTCCGGCCTGCTCCACCCCCCAGAGGTCATCGATGATCCGTTCCAGGTTCTCCCCCTGGCGCAGGCGCTGGGCCACCTCCTCCGGGAGGGGCACCTCCACCGTGCGGCTGTGGGCCTCCTGGCCTGTGGGGGTGATGGCGGCGCACCAGCCGACGACAAAGATCGTTCCCTTTCGTTCCACGAGGCCTGATTCCAAGCCTAGACCCACCTGACCATTTCCGATCTCCAGGGCCTTCAGGGCCCGCCGGGTGGCTCCTTGCTGGATGGCCTCATCTCCCCAAGGCAGGGGATCCAGCCCCGGGACCGCCACCTCCTGCAAACGGATAGCCTCGCCCGCCTTCCATAGAGCTTCCCAAACAGCCTGCTTTTTTCCGCGGTTGGTGGAACCCAGAACGACCTGGAGGGGCGGCTCTTCTTCCGCGAGCAGGAAAGGTTGCAGATGTTGCCGCATCCGTGGGTCCAGAGGCGAAGAAGTCCCTTGCGGCCCCACCTGGACCGTGACATCGTCCCCTTCGGCCAAAAGATCGCCTCCAATCCCATAGAGGCGATGGGCAAAATGGAGGCTGCTGCGCCCCATCTCTTTCAAGAAACTTTCCAAATAGACCTTCTGTCCCAGGCGAACCGGCTTCCGATATTGGCACTGGGCCTTGGCCACGGCAAAGCGCGAGATGTTCTTTTCTCTTTCCAGATCCAATCCCAGGGCCTGGCGAAATACTTCCATGCGGCCCATTTCGAAGAGGGTGAAATACTCCCCGTAATACATGATCCCTTGGGCATCGGTGTCGCGAAAACGAACGCTGTGTTCGATCCGGGCTTTGCGCATGCTACTTGGTATGGCGGTCGGCGACGGCGGAAGCGCCGAAGGAGTCGGGCTTGATCCGCACGTGGTAACCGCTCCCTGTCACCATCCCCACGATTTCCCGGATCAAATGCCGGGTGTCTCCGTTGGGGCCGATATCCACATGGATCTCGATATCCAGCTCTGCCGCGGCGCTGTCCCCCAGGCGCTGAGTCAGCTCTCCCGCCAGCTTCAAACTCAGGGATGTTTCGTAAAAGATGCGCTGGCGCAAGGAACGGATGGCCGGCTCCTCGTGCTTTTGATAGAAATACCGCGCCCCTTTCCCCTGCCGGTGGATCACCACCGCCGTGACAAAGGTGACCAAGGCCTCCTTCAGCTGGGAGTCCGTTCCCACGATGAGCCGGTAACGGGCTTCCGGGTCCTGGTGGACGAAGTCGCTCAGATCCTGGAAGAGGCCTTCAAAGGTCAAGACACCCCGCGTCGGACTGTGAAAGGCCATAGGTTACCCTTTGCCCCCTTTTGCCTCCTCCTCGATCATACCGCTACTTCCCCCCTGCCACGGCCAGTGTGAAAAAAGAGCCACGAAATCCCACAGCGTCAGTTCCTGGGCTCTCTTTTGCGGATCAACGCCGCTTTTCTCCAGGATGGCGGTCAAGTCGGCCTTGCTCAGGCCCGATCCACCGCGGAGGGCATTGAGAATCGTCTTTCGCCGGGTGGCAAAAGACCACCGCACCAGGCGGAAAAGCTTTTCTTCGTCTTCCCTATTGCCCAGCAGTGTTTTTTGCCTGGGCCAAAGGCGAACCACCGCCGATTCCACCTTCGGCGGGGGGCGAAACGATCCCGGCGCTACGGTAAAGAGCATCTCCACCCGAGCGTAGTATTGGCAGAAAAGGCTCAAGGACCCGTAGGCGGGGCTCCCTGGAGGAGCGGCCATCCGCAGGGCCACCTCCTTTTGCACCATGGCCACGATCCGTTCCCACAGGTGTCCCGCTTCCAAAAGGGAGGTGAGGATCGGGGTGGCGGCGTAGTAGGGGAGGTTTCCGGTGGCTTTCCAAGGCGGATCGGCCACCACCTCTTCCCAGCGCAGGCGCCTGGCGTCGGCCCACACCAGCTCCAAACCGGGATGTTGATGGGCGAGGCTTTCCAGGAAGGGGGCCATCTGGGGGTCGACTTCCACCGCCCGTACCCTGGCCCCCTGGGCCAGGAGGTGGCGGGTCAGCGCCCCTTCTCCCGCCCCGATCTCCACGACCCCATCCCCTACCTGGAGATCGAGGGCCCCGGCGATGCGGGCAAGAACCCTTTCATCGCGGAGAAAATGCTGGCCCAGGGGACGCCTCACGGCCGGATCCCGAAGAGGGCGCGGGCATTTTCCCGGGTGAGGCAGGCGACTTCCTCGGGGGTGGTGTCCCAGAGGGCCGCCAGCGCCTTGCCCGTTTCCACCACCCATCCGGGCTGGTTTCTCTTCCCGCGGTGAGGGACCGGCGCCAGGTATGGGGCATCGGTTTCCACGACCACCCGCTCCCGGGGAAGGTCAGCCACCACCTCCCGAAGGTCCCTGGCATTCTTGAAGGTGAGGATGCCGCCCACTCCCAGATAAAGGCCCAGATTCAAGGCGGCCCAGGCCTCTTCCCGCGTCCCCGTAAAAGCGTGCCAGACGCCGGCCCGGGGAAGGGGATGCCGCCCGATCCAATCCAGCAAATGGGCTGCGGAGTCCCGCACATGGAAGATCAGGGGAAGGTCCAGCTGGCGGGCCAGCTCCCAGTGGAAGAGGAGGGCCTCTTCCTGCGCTTCCCGCGGCGGGTCGTCATAGTGGAAATCCAGCCCCGTTTCTCCCACCGCCACAAAGGAACCGGTAGCGGCCAGGCTTTCCAAGGCTTCCCTTTGATCGGTCAACTGGTGGGCGTTTTGGGGGTGGAGCCCCACCGTCGGGTAGAGGCGGGGCTCCCGGCGAGCCATGACCAGCGCTTGGCGGGACGTGGCGGCGTCGTATCCCACCGCGATGATGCCCTCCAGCCCGGCATCCCAAGCTTGCGCCAAGACCTCTTGGCCATCAGCGGCAAAAGCCTGGTCCATGACGTGGGCGTGGGTATCCCACCAGCAGCCCCTCAACGGGGCGGCACCACCGGCTCCACTTGGGTGGGATCCAAACGGGGATAAAGGGGGGCGCCCTTCCGGATCGCCGTCCCAGGCAGTAGACCTCCCCAGCGGGCGTCTTCCAGGCGAGCCTTCTGCAAAAGGGCAGGATCCAGGCCCAGCTGGGCGAAGATCCCCGGGGCCCCTTGCAGGAGGACGGGGGAGAGAAGGATGGCAGCGATGCGCAGGGATTCCGCCAAGGCGTAGAGGATGATGGCCTGCTCGGCGGGATCCTCCTTTTTGGCCCAGGGCTGGGTTTCATCGATGTACTTGTTGGCCCTTTTCACCAGAGCGAAGACAGCCTCCACCGCCTGGCGTAGCCGGAAGGATTCCATGTGGCCTCGGTATTCTTCCCGCACCGTTTCCGCCAAACGTCGCAAAGGGTGGTCCTCATGGACGGTGGCATGGGGTACCCGGCCTTGGAAGAACCGTTCCAGCATGGTGGTGGTTCTGTTCAAGAGATTTCCCAGATCGTTGGCCAGATCAGAATTGGTCCGTTTCAGGATGGATTCATCGGTAAAGTTGCCGTCGGCCCCGAATTCGATTTCGGTGACGAGGTAGTGGCGCATGGCATCCAGCCCGTAGCGGCGGGCCAGTACCTTGGGGTCCACCACGTTCCCCAGACTCTTGGAAAAGCGCTGGCCATTGGCATACCAGAAGCCATGGGCAAAGACCTTGCGGGGCAGGGGCAGATCGGCCGCCATGAGCATGGCCGGCCAGATGATGCAGTGAAACCGCAGGATATCCTTGCCGATGAAGTGGACATCCGCCGGCCAGAGGGTTTCCCAGCCTTCTTCCCACCCGTAACCGGTGGCGGAAAGGTAGGTGATGAGGGCGTCAAACCAAACGTAGACAGTGTGGGAGGGGTCCCAGGGAACCGGCACCCCCCACCCTGTCTGGGGACGCGAGAGGCTGATGTCCTCCAGGCCCCCCTCCAGCATCTTTTCCACCTCATGGAGGCGGATCTCAGGCTCAACGAAGGCGGGACTGCGGGCTAGAAGCTCTTCCAGGGGTTTTTGGAAAGCGGAAAGCTTGAAAAAGTAATTCTCTTCTTCCACCACTTCCACAGGCCTCAGGTGCCATGGGCAAAGGCCGTCTACCAGATCCCGCTCCGAGTAGAATGCCTCACAGCTGCGGCAATAGAGGCCCCGGTACGTCCCCCGATAGACGTAACCCCGGTCGTAGATCCGTTGCACCAGGGTCTGGACGGCCCTCTCATGGCGGGGGTCGGACGTCTGCATGAAATGGGTATAGCTGAGCCCCAGTTCATCCCAGGTCTCCTTCCAGAGGGCCGCCATGCGATTGCAGTACTCCTGCACGGCAAGCCCCCGCTCTTGGGCTGCTTTCATCACATTGTGGCTGTGTTCATCGGCCCCCATGGTGTAAAAGACTTGCCGGCCGAGAAGCCTCTGGGCACGAGCCACCACGTCGGCGGCCACCTTTTCGTAGGCGTGACCCAGGTGAGGCTCGCCGTTGGTGTAGTCGATGGCTACCGTCAGGTAGTAGGTGCGTTCCATGATGCTTCACTATACGAGCCTGCCGCGGGACTGTCAAACCGCCCTCGGCTCTACGCCAATAAGTGTGGTGTCAGTTCCAAGAGAAACCATGGCAGGAGGCCCAAAAGCATCTTGC
>JASBVX010000065.1 GCA_029960865.1 Bacillota bacterium
AGCCCCTGGCCCCACAGCTGGGGGCTGGAAGATGAAGACGCCTTGCGCCGGTTCCAGCGGGTGCAGGAAGGGTTGAAGGCGGTGCGGGCCCTCAGGGCCGATCTGGGGCTGGCTCCTGGCATGGAGATCAAGGTGTGGGCCAAAGGCTCCTCCGATGGGTTTATGGAGGACCTGCGGCCCTACCTCTTCCTGGCCCGGGCCCGCGATCTCTTGCCGGTAGACGGGGAGGTGCAGGTGCCTGTGGCGGCGACGGTGGCGGCGGAAACCCAGCTCTTCATTCCCCTGGAGGGTCTTTTGGATGTGGAAAAGGAGCGGGGGAGGCTCCAGAAGCGGTATGAAGAAGCGAAAGGCCACTGGGAGAGGGTGACCCGGCGTCTCCAGGATGCCCGCTATCGGGAGAGGGCCCCCCTGGAAGTGGTCTTGAGGGATAGGGAACGGCAGCGGGAGCTGGAAGCCACCTTACGGAGCTTGGAAGAACGGATCCGCCACCTCCGCCCCTAGACGCGCCTGCCAGGAAATGGTAGTTTCCTGGCAGGAGGTGACGTTGGCGGTGTATGTTGCCGTCAATTGTGGACATAATCTAGACGTGGTACACTGCACCCGCCGGAAAGGGAAGGAGCGTGGCTTTGCGGCGCAAGCGCAGCGGGTGGTGGACAGCCGGCCTCGTGCTTTTAGCCATCTTCATCGGCAATCTCTTGGCCGCCGAGCTGCGCCGCTGGTGGGCGCCCTTCGGCGCTCAAGGTGTGGTGGGGTTCTCTCCGGTGGAACTTTATCTCCTGGACATCGTCCAGTTGACAGTAGGCTTGAAAATCCGCATCACCCTCCTGGGGGGCTTGGCGGGACTGGTGGCTCTGGCCATGTCCTGGCGCCGCTAGGAAAGGGGGCAGGCCATGGGCACGGGACCCCTTAGGGAGTGGCCCCGGGAGACCCGCCCCCGGGAAAGGATCCTTGCCCAGGGGTCCCAGTCTCTGAGCCCCCAGGAGCTCCTGGCCATCCTCCTCGGCACGGGAAAGGGCCCCGGGCAAAGCGCCCTGGATCTCGCCGTGGAGATCCTGCGCTGGGTTGAAAGCCGTTACGGGCAGGGGGTGGCTTCCCTGGCTCGGGCCAGCGGGGAAGAGCTCTGCAAGATCCCGGGGGTGGGTCCCGCCAAGGCCAGCCGGGTGATGGCAGCCCTGGAACTGGGGCGAAGGGTTATGGCAGGCCGCCTGCCGGGCCTTCCTATCCAGTCTCCCGCCGATGTGGCAGCGTGGCTGCAGCCTCAGCTGGGTCACCTGGCGCAAGAGCAGGTGGTGGTCCTTTGGCTGGATGCCAAGCACCGGGTGCTGGGCCACGAGACGGTCTCTGTGGGATCCCTGCAGGAGGCCCTGGCCTATCCCCGGGATATCTTCCGGGGGGCCCTGATCCGCCATGCCGCTGCCGTCATCGTGGCCCATAACCATCCCAGCGGGGATCCCACCCCCAGCCCCGAAGACTGGAGCATGACCCAGCGGATGCGGGAAGCAGGCCGGGTGGTGGGGGTGGAAATGCTGGACCACATCATCGTGGCGGCGGAATCCTTTGTGAGTCTGCGGCAGCTGGGCTGGGACAAAGGCGATGGGGCAAAGAAGAAGAGGAGGTAGACAGATTCGATGGCGATCGGGGACTGGCTCCGCAACGACATGGGCATCGACCTGGGAACGGCCAACACCCTGGTGTATGTGCGGGGCCGCGGCATCGTGCTGCAGGAACCGTCGGTGGTGGCCGTACAGGCTGAGACCAAGAAACCCCTGGCGGTAGGAAGCGAAGCCAAGCGGATGATCGGCCGTACACCGGGGAACATCGTAGCCATCCGGCCCATGAAAGACGGGGTCATTGCGGATTTTGAGATTACCCAGATGATGCTTCAGTATTTCATCCAGAAGGCCATGCCCAGGAGGGCCCTCTTCCGCCATCCACGGGTGATCGTCTGCGTCCCTTCGGGGATCACTGAGGTGGAGAAGCGGGCCGTCTACGACGCCGCCAAGCAGGCGGGAGCCCGCGAGCCCTACCTCATCGAGGAAACCATGGCGGCGGCCATCGGAGCCGGTCTTCCTGTCCACGAGCCTACGGGCAATATGGTGGTGGACATCGGCGGGGGTACCACCGAGGTGGCCATCATCTCCTTGGGGGGTATCGTGACCCACCGCTCCATCCGCATCGCCGGGGATGAATGCGATGAGGCCATCATCAACTATGTCAAGCGGACCTACAACCTGTTGATCGGGGAGAGGACTGCCGAGGAGATCAAGCTGACCATCGGCTCCGCCTATCCCCTCCAGGACGATGCCACCATGGAGATCCGGGGGCGGGATCTGGTGACAGGCCTCCCCAAGACGGTGACCCTGACGGGAGAAGAGGCGCGCCTCGCCATGGAAGATCCCATCGCCGGGATTATCGAGGCGGTCAGGGTGACCCTGGAGCGGACACCCCCCGAGCTGGCGGCCGATATTATGGACCGGGGCATCGTCTTGACGGGTGGGGGAGCCCTTTTGAAGGGGTTTGACCAGCGTTTGAGTGAAGAAACGGGCATGCCCGTTATTGTGGCCGATGAACCCCTTCTCTGTGTGGCGCGGGGTACCGGCAAAGTCCTGGAGGATTTGGATAACGTCAAGCGGCTTTTGATTACCGCCAAGAAGATCGGGTAGCGGGGGCGGTTTGGGTGCCCCGGGAGCGGCGCTGGCTTTGGCTGACCGGTGTGCTGGTGGTTATGATCCTGCTCCTGGTGGCTTATACCCAGAAAACGAGGCCCTGGATGGAAAAAGTGCGGGCCCCCCTGGTGGCGGGGGTATCTCCGGCCCTGGATGGCCTTCATCAGGTGGGCCTGTGGGTGGAAAACCAGCTGGTGACCCTGAGCAGCTGGTGGTCCTTGCCCAAGGAAAATCAGGCCCTCCGGGCAGAACTGGAGAAGCTGGCCCAGCTCCCTCTCCAAAACGAGGAGCTGCGGCAGGAGAACCGCATGTTGCGCCGGCTCCTGGACCTTAAAGAGAGCCTCCCCGAGGACCAGATCACATTGGCGGCCCTGGTGGTAGGCCGGGATCCTGACCGCTGGTTCGACAGAGTCCTCATCAACCGGGGCTCCCGCGACGGGGTGCTGGTGGGCATGATGGTCAGGGTGACGGAGGGTCTGGTGGGCCGGGTGGTCCAGGTGGGTTCCCGGGAGGCGGAAGTCCTTCTCGTCAGCAGCCCGGAGAGCGGGGTCGGGGGCAAGATTCTGCGGGAAAGTTCCCGGGCCCAGGGAGTCGTCCGCGGGGCAGCCCCTTCTCGCGGCGTACTTTGGATGACCTTCTTCGATGCCGATGCCGATGTGGCTCCGGGGGATATCGTCGTGACATCGGGTCTTGGCGGCCGGTTTGCCCCGGGGGCCCCCATCGGCACCGTGAGAGCTGTCCACCGGGATGCCCAAGGCCTCTCCCTGGAAGCGGAGGTGGAGCCGGCCGTGGACCTGAATCGCCTGGAATGGGTGCTCCTCATTTCTGCGGAGGGCGATCACCATGCCCCGTAGGCGGGATATCCGCTTCATGGCCTTCTTCGGCCTCCTGGCTCTCTTGCTGCAGTTCAGCCTGGGGGAATTCTTCCGGCGGTGGCTGGTGAGCCCCGACTGGGTCCTGGCGGTGGTGACCCTGGCGGCCATCAAAAGTGGCCCTTACTATGGTTTGGGGGCCGGGGCTGCCTTGGGCTTCCTGTTGGATCTATTGAGCGGTCGCTGGCTGGGGCTGAGGGTTTTGGCCTACGCCCCCGCCGCTTACCTGGTGGGCCTTTGGACCGGCTCCTTTCATGAGCGCCACCGGTTGGCGGGGTTCCTGGCGGGCATCTTCACTGCTGGCTTTTCTTTTCTGGTGCAGTCCTTCTGGATTACCTTTCTGGGGGGAGGGAGCCCCAGCCTGGCGGGGGGCGGCGACACCCTGGGGCGGATCCTTTTCACCGCCTTCTGGGCGGCCCTTCTGATCCCCTACGATCTGGGCTTTCCCCAGCGGCCTGCCGGTGAACCTCAGGAGCTTACCCTGGTTTGGAAACCTCTAAAGATGAAGAAGGGGAGAGAAGCATGAAGGCCCCGGCCCTGTGGCCGCTGCGGCTGACGGTCCTCCTGGTGGCGGCAGTCCTTCTCTTGCGCCTGGGCCAGCTCCAGATCGTCCAGGGGGAGGTCTGGGCCCAGCAGGCCCGAGACCAGATCATCCGGGAGCTGTCGTTGCCGGCGCCCCGGGGGGAGATCACCGACCGAAGCGGCATCGTGCTGGCCCAAGATCGGCCCTCCTGGACCGCCTACCTGGTCTACAGCAGCCGCCCCCTCGACGAAGAGGGGATTGCCCTTTTGAGCCGGATCCTGGACTTGGATCCCGATGCTGTCCGCAAAGCTCGGGATAAGCTGCGCCCCTCCCTTTCGGCGCGGCCCTTCGAGCCGGTGCCGCTGAAGTTCGACCTTACGGCCGAGGAACAGGTGGCCATCTCGGAAAACTTGGACCAGCTCCCGGGCGTCATGGTGAGGCCGGTGCCCATCCGCCAGTACCCTGGTTTCGCCGAGGCGCCCGATCAGGGAGGGACCTTTGCCGCCCATCTCTTGGGATATGTTTATCCCGGAGGTAAAACAGGGATAGAGCGGACGTACGACGGACCCCTGGAAGTGGACGGGAAGACCATCTTGGGCCTTCAGGGGATCGACGGGATCCAGCGGGTCCAGGTGGATCACCGGGGCCGGCCTATCCCGGGGGCCCCCATCTATGAGGAACCGCCCACCCCGGGAAATACCGTCCGCCTCACCTTGGATGCCCATCTCCAGGCGGTGGCCCAGCGGGCCTTGCGCCAGCGCATGGAATACCTAAGGACGGCCACCGTGCAGGGGAAACATCCTGAAGCTCCCACGGGGGCGGTGGTGGTGCTGGAGGTCAAGACGGGGGCCATCCTGGCCATGGCCAGCGAGCCCACCTTCGATCCCAATGTCTTTGCCCTCACGGCGGGCTACACCAAAGACAGCCCCGGATGGCAGGCATTTCAGAACGCTTATCGATCCTACACGGAGAATCCTGCCCTGGGCACCCTCAGCAACCACGCCCTCACCTATCGTCATGCCACCGGATCCACCTTTAAGATGATGACGGCCCTGGCTGGCCTCAGCACGGGGGTCATCACCCCCGAAAAGAGGCTTGCGGACCCCGGTTATTTCCAGGTGGGAAATACCCGCTGGCATCCCTGGCATCGGGGGGGATGCGGTCGGCCCAATCTGGAAGAAGCTTTGGCCCGGTCCTGCAATGTCTACTTTTACACGGTGGGATACCAGGCGGGTATCGACGCCATCGCCAAGGTAGCCAGCCAGTTCGGTTTGCAGGAGGGCACGGGACTCAAAGATTTAGAGGGGGAAGTAACACCCCACCTGGCCAGCCGGGAGCTGAAACTGGCCCTGACGGGAAACCCCTGGGTTCCGGGGGACACGGTGAACGCCTCCATCGGCCAGGGGTACAACGCCTTCACTCCCATCCAGATGGCCCAGATGGTGGCCACCTTGGCGACCGGGGAACGTTACCGGCCTTACCTGGTGGATGCCATCCTCAGCCCGGAGGGGGAAGTTCTCTGGCAGCAAAAGCCGGAGCTCTTGAACCGGGTCGACCTGCCGGAAAGTGATCTGCAGGCCGTCCGGAAAGGAATGCTGGCCGTCACGTCCTATAACCCCCACTTTGGGGCTGTGGATTCCCCTTACGGCACCGGCTATTCCGCGTTCGCCGATCTCCCCGAGACCAGCCAGAAGATCCTCGGGCGCACCATCCGGGTGGCGGCCAAGACGGGGACGGCGGAAGGCAGGGCCACCAGCGACGGGTGGTTTGTGGCTTACGCCCCTTACGACGACCCCCAGATCGCCATCGCCGTGGCCATTGAAAAGGCGGGGGGAGGCGCCCTGGCGGGCGCTTTGGTGGCCAGGGCCCTTGTGGATGCGTACTTTGGCCTTCCCATCACCCCGGTGGCTCCCGGCGTTGTGACGGCTCCTCCGGTGAGTCCCATCGCTCCCTGAAGCGAACCTTGTCGGATGGTCTGGGGCGAAAGTTCCCAGGGATGAAGGAAAAAGCAGCAGGGAGGGCCCCCCTTGAGGGAGAATAGGTCGCAGGGTAAGGGGAGGAATGGGTTTTGTCGAGCCAGCTGATCATCAAACCCCGCTCTCAAGGTCTCTGGATTCGCCTCCCCCGGAAGGGCCCCTTCGCCGAGCTTTGCTTCGAGCTGGAGGCGGAACTGGCCCGCTGGCGCGATAAGGTGCAGGGTTCCACCGTTACGATCGATGCCGGTCCCCGGCTTCTTTCCACCGAAGAGCTCCTGGAACTGGAGGCCTTGGTGCACCGCCATGCAGGGGTGCGCATCGTCCAGGTGATCGATAGCGGGGGGTACGGGGAGAAGGAGCCGGACGAAGAGACGGTCGGGACGCGGGAAAGGAACGAAGATCCGTTCCCTGAGGATCATGGGGTGGCTGCCAGGCTGGTCCGCCGCACCGTCCGTTCTGGCCAGCGGATTGTGGCTTCGGGGAGCCTTGTGATTGTGGGGGATGTGAACCCCGGGGCGGAAGTGGTGGCCACCGGCGACATCGTCGTCCTGGGTACCCTGAGGGGCATGGCCCATGCAGGGGCCGCCGGCGATGAAAAAGCCACCATCACCGCCTGGAGGCTTTCCCCGACGCAGCTGCGCATCGCGGGCCACATCGGACGCCGCCCCGACGGGGAAGGTTCCCTTCCCCAGGGACCTGAACGAGCGTGGGTGCAAGACGGCGTAATTGTCATCCATGGATTGCAGGAATCTTCGACACTCCGGGGAGAAGGAGGGCTTGCGGTTGGGAACGGCTATCGTAGTGACGTCCGGTAAGGGAGGGGTCGGGAAAACCACCACCTCCGCCAATGTGGGCAGCGCCCTGGCGCAGGCGGGGCGCAAAGTGGTCCTGGTGGATGCCGACATCGGCCTTCGCAACCTGGACCTGGTGATGGGTTTGGAGAACCGCATCGTCTACGACCTGGTGGATGTGGTGGAAGGCTATACTCGCCTCAAGAACGCCCTCATTCGGGACAAGCGCTTTGCTGAGCTCTACCTTTTGCCGGCCGCCCAGACGAAAGACAAGACGGCCGTCACCCCGGAGCAGATGCGGCGGGTCGTGGAGGAACTCAAGGAAGACTTCGACTATGTCATCATGGATTGCCCCGCCGGCATCGAGCAGGGGTTTCGCAACGCCATCGCCGGTGCCGATGAGGCCATCATCGTCACCACCCCGGAAGTGGCGGCAGTGCGGGATGCCGACCGCATCATCGGCCTTCTGGAAGCGGAAGGTCTCACCCGACCCAAACTGGTCATCAACCGGATCCGCCCCCAGATGGTGAGGCGGGGCGATATGATGGAAATAGACGACATCCTGGACATCCTGGCCATCGACCTCATCGGCGTTGTCCCGGATGACGAATTCATCGTGGTTTCCACCAACCGGGGAGAGCCGGCCGTCCTCAA
>JASBVX010000066.1 GCA_029960865.1 Bacillota bacterium
TGGGCCCGATGCCCACCGCCTGGATGATGAATCCCCCCAGGGAGGGCCCTACCACCCGGGCGGTGTTGAAGAGGGAGGAATTGAGGGCGATGCCGTTGGGGAGATCGTCCCGCCCCACCAGCTCCACCACGAAGGATTGGCGGGTGGGCTGGTCCACCGCGTTGACCATCCCCGTCAAAAAGGCGATAACCATCACGTGCCACACCTGGACGACGCCGGTCACCGTCAGAAAGCCCAAGAGGCCCGTCAGCGTCATGAGAAGGGATTGGGTGAGGAGGAGCACCGATCGTTTCGGATACCGTTCGGCGACGACCCCGCTGACGACGGTCAATAGGAGAACCGGCAGCCATTGCAAGGCTCCTACGGTGCCCAGGACCAGGGCCGAGTTGTCCAGCTGCAGGACCAGCCACCCCTGCGCCACCTGATACATCCAACGCCCGGTGGCGGCGGGTAACTGGCCTAGCCAGTAGTAACGGAAGTTCCGATGGCGCAGGGAGCGAAAGGTGTCGGAAAAGATCTCCCCGACTTGCCGGCGAAAGGTCTGGTAAAGAGACACTTGCCCCTCGTTTCTAAGCCTTCTGCTCCTCCTCCGCTTGAGAGGGGTTAAACCTCTGGGCTGCCCATTTGGGGCCCATGGGGCGGCGGCGAGGCAACCACATGCGCCCCAACCAGGCAAAGACCACAACGATGACGGCCACCACGACAAGAAAGAGCAAAAAGTCTCGCATGACACGATTATAGCAAGGAATAGAATGGTGGGAGACATTAGGACCGTGTGATAAGATGAGTCCACAACAATCTTTTGACAGGGGACGTGAACGCATGCGCTATGGATTCTCCAATAGAGAGGAGCTCGACCACCTTCCGGAATTCCTCGAGGGCTTGGATAGGGCCCTGCAGGCCCACGGGCACCAGCTGGCGGACGTGACCGACCCCGAAGTCGGCCTGGTCCTCCATCCCATCGATCCCGACGCCCCCCGGCCTTTCCGCCGCCAGGGGCGCGGCACCTACGTGGTAAGCATCGTAGCCAGAGGCCCCTCGCCCAGCGGCGGTGAACCGTATGAGGCCATCCTGGCCCGCTACTACCCCGCCATGATCCGCTCCCTTGCCAACCTCCTGGTGGTACCCTTGCCCCCTTCCGCCGATAACCCCAAAAGGCAGGCTTTCGTGGTTACCTTGGAGCGGGGCGCTTACCCCGTCCGGGGGAATTCATCGGCGGAGTTTTACCAGGGGATGTATGAAGCCCTGGCACCGCTGGCCCAATCCTGCCTGGTGATCGACAACATCTTCGACACGGACCTCCCGCAGGAGCTCTGGGACGGCGATGAGCACACCCGTTCCATGGCCTGGGCCGGTGCCCGGCTGGAGGAGCTGGACCTTCTGCCGGCCCCTTTTCCGATCAGAGAGATCCTGGATGAGAGGGACTTCCGGCACCTAAAAAAGCTCTATCAGATCGGCGGCCTCAGCTACGGAAACCTCAGCACCCGCCACGAAGGAAACCTTTTCTGGATGAGCGGCAGCGGTGTCGATAAGAGCCGGCTGTCGGTGGTGGGTCGGGATTTCCTCCTGGTGAAGGGCTACAATCGGGAGCGCAACGCCATGGTCCTGTCGGTCCCTCCCCATGTGGAACCCAACCGGGTTTCAGTGGATGCCATCGAGCACTGGATGATCTACACCGAACATCCGGAGGTAGGCGCCATCCTCCACATCCATGCCTGGATCGACGGCATCCGCAGCACCCAGATCAATTATCCTTGCGGATCCCTGGAGCTGGCCGAGGCGGTGGCGGAAGCGGTGCGCCAGGAGCCCGATCCTGGTCGGGCCATCATCGGCCTGCGCAACCACGGCATGACCATCACCGGTCCTTCTCTCGAAGAGATCTTCGCCCGCATCGAGGGCCGGGTACAGACCCAGGTTCCCATGATGTAGGCATCCTTAAAGTAAAAAGTAAGGAAATGGGACGGGGAGGCCCCAAGGGCCTCCCTTTTTCTTCGGCTATAATGTTTATAGCTAAAAGGAGGGTCTCCTTTGCAGCTCACCCGAGGCGAACGCTACAAGATTCAAGCGGCCGTCAAGGCCCTGGACGTCCTTTTCCTCTTTCGGGAACCTCCTCACTCCTTCACCCTGGCGGAACTGAGCCGCCGGGTACCTTTCAGCAAAAACCAAGTCTATCGCTGCGTACAAACCCTGGAGAGCTATGGGCTCTTGCGGATGGACAGCTCGGGCAAATACTGTTTGACAGGCGCCCTGTATCCCTTGGCCTGCGCCGCCGAAGCGGAAGCTTCCCTGGTGAAGATCGCCCAGCCTTCTTTGGATCGCCTTTCCAAACAGACGGGCCTTTCCGTCCACTTGGTGGCCTACCTGGATGACATGGCGGTGGTCCTGGACCGGCGGGACAGCCGCTCGTCCGTCTCGTTTCACACCAAGATCGGGACCCGCACCTACCTCCACGCCGGGGCGGCCCCCAAGGCGATCTTCGCTTTCCTGCCCCCTGATGAGCAGGAGCGGTTCCTGCAGCAGCTTCCGGCCTGGCCGGCCCTCACCCCCCGCACCATCACCGACCCCGCCAGGATGCGCGAAGAATTGGCCCTCATTCGGGAACGAGGTTACTCCATTGGGGATGAAGACTATGAAACGGGAGGTAGGGCGGTAGGGGTGCCCCTTTTCAATCCCCACGGCCAGGTGGTGGGCAGCCTCAGCTGCGGCGGATTCGCCCTGTACCTCTCTGTGGAGGACCTGCCCTCCTTGGCGGAGCTAGTGAAAGAAGAGGCGGCGGTAATCTCGCGGCAGATCATCCAAGGCACCTTCTGAAGGGGCAGGCCGAGGCATCCTTTGCCAGAGGGCGGCCGCCGCGAAGAGGGCGGCCGTGATGCTCAGGATGTCGGCCAGGAGCTCCCCCAGAAAAGCCGCCCCGATACGGGGATAGCCCGCGAGCCAAAGGCTGGCGGCCGCCTCTGCGGCCAGAGGTTGGGAAGGAAGGCCTCCCCACAGGCCCATCTGGATGGGCAGGGTGAGAAGGGCCGACAGGGTTCCCAGAAAGGCTCCCAGCGAGAGAAGATCGCCCCACGTTTTCAAGGGGCGCCTTTCCCGCCAGTATCCTGCCCCATAGCCGAGGGCCACAAAAGGGAGGGTGTAGGGCCACCACCAGGGATCCCAAAGGAGGGTGAAGGCCAACCCATGGAGAAGGCCTGCCGCCGCCCCCCAGCGAGGACCCAGGTACAGTCCCAGCCCGATCGTTCCCGTAGCATCCACCAGGATGGGCAGACCCAAGAGGCGGCTCAGCCACCACCCGCCACCATCTACCCCAAGGGCCAGCGCGAGAAGAAGCCAGCGGTTTCCCGGCAAAAAAACTCCCCTCCGGTCCTATACGCCCGAGGGGAGGAAGGCATACCTTTCCCTTGAGTTCAGCGGGCCCCCAGCATCAAGAGGAGGGTCTGGAAATCCTCCTGCAAGAGATCCTGGAAATGCATCCCTGCCTTCGCCTGCTCCGGCGTGATGTTTTCAATCGGGGAAAGCTCCACCATCTGGGCGCCCGTTTCCCGGGCGATGGTTTCGGCCGTCTTGCTGGGAACCATCTCTTCCACACCGATGTACTTCACATTTAGCTGGCGAAGGGTGGCGATGATCTGCGCCAGCTCCCTGGGCGACGGCTCATCTTCGGGGCTCAGACCCGCGATGGGGATCTGGGTGAGGCCGTAGGTGCGGGCCAGGTACCCGAAGGCCTGATGAGCCACGACGAAATCCCTGGTGGTGGCATTGCGGAGGCCCTGGCGAAACTCCTGGTCCAGATGGTCCAGGGACGCCACCAACCGGTCCAGGTTCTTTTCATACGTAGCGGCCCCCTCGGGATCCTGCTTCGTCAAGGCCTGGGCGATGGTTTTCGCCATCGCCTTGGCGTTATCGGGGCTGAGCCACACGTGGGGATCCCAGCCCCCGTGGCCAGCCGGGATCAGCTCTAGCCCCTGGCTGGTATCCACCGCGAGGGCCCCCTTCTTCAGCTGCTGGCGGGCCCCATCCACCCAGGTTTCGAACCCGGCCCCCACATAGAGGAAGACATCGGCATCGGCCACCCTCTTGATGTCCTGGGGAGAGGGCTGGTAATCATGGGGTTCGGCGCCAAAGGGCACCCCTTGGGTCACGTGCACCCGGTCTCCTCCGATCTGGAGGGCCATATCGTAAAGGGGGTAGATGGTGGCGACCACCTGCAGCTTGCCGTTGGAGATGGAAGGAGCCGACTTTCCGCAGCCCCCCACCGCCACAAGAGCGACCAGGAGAAGGGCCAACCCTTTATACCAACGCCGTGCCATATCCTTCACCGTCCCTCGCCTTTTGTTGACAGGCAGGGCAATAGCCAAAGATCTCGAAGCGATGCCCCACGATGGCGGCATCTTTGAAGCGGTGCTGAAGATGGTCCAAGGGACAGTCCAGGACTTCCTCGCTGGCGCCGCATCCCAGGCAGATGAAATGGTGATGGTGATCCCGGATACCGCAATGGAAGCGGTAACGCCGTTCGCCCTGGAATTCCGTCATGGTGACGATGCCCATGTCGTGGAGAAGCCCCAGGTTGCGGTAGATGGTGTCGGCGCTCAGTTCCGGATAAGCTGCCTGCATCTTTTCCCAGAGTTCCCTGGCCGTCAGATAGCGATCCTCATCCGCCAGGATCTGAACCATCCGTTCCCGCCGGCGGCTGTGGCGGTAACCCGCATCCTCCAAGAGCCGCATGGCCTCTTCCTTGGTCATGCCATCACCCCCTCCCGCCACCGGGTCCAGAAGAGCACCCCGAGAAAGAGAAGGACGCTGGCCAGGACGATGGTTCCTCCCGTGGCCAGGTTCAGCTGAAACGACACCCATAGCCCGAGGAGGACGCTCATCTCCGCCAGGAGGACGGAGAAGAGGAGGAGCTGGCGGAAGCTTTTGGCGAGGCGCAGAGCTGCTGCCACTGGGATGGTGATGAGGGCCGATACCAACAGGATCCCCACCAGCTGGATGGCCGTCATGACCACGACCGCCACCATGGCGGAGAAAAGAGCCTGCAGGAACCCGATGGGGAGGCCGGCCACCCGGGCTGCCTCTTCGTCGAAGGAGATGGCCAGGAGCTCTTTATAAAAGAGGGCCAGGACGGAAAGAACGACCGCCCCCAGGATGACCACCCGCCAGAGGTCGGCGGGGGTCACCGCCAGAATGTTGCCGAAGAGAAGGCCCAGGAGATCGATGTTGACCCCTCGGCTGAGGCCGATGAGGACCACCCCCAAACCAACTCCGGTGGAAAGGATGATGGGAATCGCCAGATCGGCGAAGTGGCGATAGGTCTGGCGCAGCTTTTCAATAGCCAGGGAAGCGGCGATGGCAAAGAAGAGGCCGTAATAGGTGGGTCTCACCTGGCCCGCCAGGGGCCAGAGAGATCCCAGGAGAAACCCGAGGGCAATGCCGGAAAGGGACACGTGGGCCAGGGCGTCGGCGATGATGGAGATGCGCCGCACCACCACGAAAGAGCCTACCAGAGGGGCGATGAAACCGATGAGGAGCCCTGCCAGAAAGGCGTAACGGACGAAGCTGTATTGCCAGAAAAGCTCCATCATGGCTGTCCGGCGCAGGAGGAAAGGGCCGGTTTCACCACCCGGACGCCTGCCCCATACATGGCTTCCACCACTTCATCCTGCCGCAGAAGGAACTGATCGGAAGGACCAAAGTAGAGGAGCTCGTGGTTGAGGCAGGCGATGGTATCCATGTGATGGGAGATCACCCCGAGATCATGGGAGACCATGATGATGGTGAGGCTGCGCTCCCGGTGGAGGCGGTGCAAAAGATCATAGAAGCGCTCTTCCGCCTCATGATCCACCCCTACCGTGGGCTCGTCGAGAATCAGAATGTCAGGGTCGGCCACCAGGGCCCGGGCGATGAGAACCCGCTGCTGCTGGCCGCCGGAAAGAGCACCGATGGTCCACCGGAAGAAATCGGCCATGCCCACTTCCTCCAGAGCCGCCAGGGCCCGCTCTCGGCCCTGCCGTCCCAACGGCCGCAAAAGACCTGCCTTGCCTACCAGGCCCATCTGGACCACTTCCTCCACCGTGGCCGGAAAGCCGCTCATGAAGCTGCCGGCCCGTTGGGGAACATAACCGATGCGCCAGCGCTCCCTGAAGCTTGCCAGGGGCTGCCCAAACCAGTACACCTTTCCCCGCCGCAGGGGAAGAAGGCCCACCATCAAGCGCAGGAGAGTGGACTTGCCCGAGCCATTGGGTCCCACCAGCCCCAGCATGTCGCCCACCTTTAGGGAAAAGCTCACATGCTGGAGCACATCCCGGTCGGTGTAGCGAAAAGAAACGTCTTCCACCCGCACGGCCTCTGCCCCGTTCATCTGATTGCCTCCTAATCGGAATCGTTCCGGTTTTATTCCCACAATTCCATGATAGAGGGTCCGTCAAGAGGTGCCGGGGCATGCAAAGGCCGCCGGCTGTATGCCGGCGGCCCTGGGTGGCAGGAAAAGGTCAGGGGTGAGACCAGTGGGTGAACTGCAAGGGGATCATCAGCTGGTCCGTGGGTTCCCCGTCCTTGGGGCTATAGTAAAAAACGAAGAGGGTGCCGTAGGGACTGGTGGGCGTCATCTGCAAAGGCAAAGAGACGTCGAACGAAGACCATGCAGGGGCTCCTTCTGGGGCAGTAAGAACTTGATCCAAAAGGACCACATGGCCATCTTCCACCCGCACGTGGAAAGTGGCCTCCCACACCCGGGCCTGCCCTTTGATGTGGACGGCATCGGCCACTTTTTCGTACGGCACCGGCTTCTCCAGCTTGAAGGAGTTATTTTCGTAGAAGATCCCGCCGCTGAAGCTTACATCCACGGAATAATAAGCCGCCGGCGTCACCTGAAGAAGGGCCAGAGGATAGGACACCACCGGAAGGGTGACATCATCGGAGGAAGGTTCCTTGAGGCTGACATCGATGGCCAGGCCGTCGGGAGAGGGTTCGGCCCTCTCCACCATCAGCTGGTAAGCGGAACTGGGTTTGCTTCCCCACGAGACAAGGATATAGGTGGAGGTGCCGATGACTTCCTGGAAGATTCCTGTCTCCTCCTGGTGGGATTGCACAAAATCCTGGGCCTCCTGGGGAACATCCTGCGGATTCAAGATCTGGATGGCCACATCCGGTTCACCGGGGCCTTGGTCGGCACCGGGGGACGGGGTTTCCTCCGGCCCCTGACCGCATGCGGTCAAGAGGAGGAAAAGAAGGGCAAGAAAGGGATAGGTCCAACGCCTTACCAACGTGGGCGGCCTCCTTTGCCTTCAGGGACGTCCGCTAACCCGCTCCTGTTCCCGCCCCTTGAGGCTGGCGAAAAGGAGGGCTCCCAGAAAGGAGATGGCGGCCACCAGCGAAAAGAGCCCGCCAAACCCCCGGGATTCCAGGGCCAGCCCGAAAAAAATGAGCCCCATGGCAATCCCCACCGTGCGAAAGACGGCGATA
>JASBVX010000067.1 GCA_029960865.1 Bacillota bacterium
GAGAGACCCGCCATCTCCGACTGGATGGCCTCCCGCACCTTGCCGCCTTCATCATCCCCGCCCAGGATGGCCGCCTGTCGGGCCCCGGTGCGGGCGGCCGCCGCCAGGGCGAGGCTTTCGTGAAAGAGAAAACCCATCTCCACCATGGCAAAGAAGAGGAGGAGAACGATGGTGAGGGTGAAGGCCAGCTCCGCCGCCGCCCCGCCCCTGTCCCCCTTCATGTCACTGCCCTCCGCCGGGAGGCTGGGCCGCCCGGATGGTGTCGATGACGTGTTGAATCTTCTCGTTGAGAGCCGACCCCAAAGACGTTAGCCCCGTGATGAGGGCCAGGGCCACCAACACCAGCAAAAGGGCATATTCCGCCGTGGCTGCCCCTTCTTGCCGTCGCCACCAGAGCCAGAACCGGATCACCATGCCTTTTCACCTCCTTTCACCAAAGGGAAAGAAACTGCAAAAGCTGCGGCACCAAGATGACCGCCAAGAGGGGCGGCAGAAAGAAGAAAAGGGTGATGAGGGTCAATTTCATGGGCAGGCTCTCCATCTGCCGCAGGAACTCCAGGCGGATCAGCTCCCGATGGCGCTGGGCCTCCTCGTGGATGGTGCGGGTGAGGGGCACCCCGAGGGATTCATGGATGTGAAGGGTGCGGGCCAGAAACTGGCCCACCCAAATCCCTTCGCCTTCACTGGCCTTCTGCAGGGCCTGGAGGAAAGGCTCCCCCATCCGGGAGCGACCATGGGCCCTTTGGATCGCCTGGCTGAGGGGATCCTTCTCCTCCGCCGCCGCAAAAACGAGCCCCTCCTGCATGGAGGAACCCGATCCCATCAAGGCCGCCGCCAGATCCAGAAGGCCGGGCGCCGCCCGGAGGGCTGCCCTTTGTTTGGCCTGCTCCCGGGCGCTGCGGACATACAAGGAGGCTGACCACACGACCCCCACCCCCAAAAGGGCGATCCAAGAATACCCGCCCAGGGCCAGTAACACCGCCAGCGCCGCCAGATCGGCATAGGGCCAGGAGATGTCCTTCAGAAGCAAAAGGATCCGTCCCGTGAGGAGGAAGGCTCCTCCCGCCAGGAGTAAAGCTGCCAGGAGCATCGTTTCAAAGCCCCTTTCTTTCCCTGTGGGTCGTAAGGAGCCAGACAATGGCTCCGGCCCCCAAGAACCAGCTGAAAAGGGCATAGAGGAGTGCCCACCTTCCCTGGGGTTCCTCCCAGGCTGCAGACCAGGCCTGGGGATTGAGGAAAAATAGAGCCAGCGCCAGAAGGGGCGGGAGCGCCGCCAGGAGATATCCCGTCATGCGGGCTTCGGCTGTCTTGGCCTGCCATTCCCGCCGCTGGAGGGAGCTTTTCTGGATGGCCCCCGCCAGTTCCAAAAGAAGGGGCGCCACATCCCCTCCCAGCTGGCGGTGGGCCTTCAAGGCCCGCCCCACCCAGCGGCCCGCCTCCCCTTCCGGGAGAAGAAGATCCTCGAGGGCTTCATCCAGGGGTGCTCCCAGCTCATAGCGGGCCACCGCTTCTTCCACCCGTGCCCCGAAGGGTCCCTGGCGAGGGAGGGAGCGCAGGGCCGCCGCCAGGGTCAAGCCCGCCTTGAGGCTGGTGGCCAGGTCCAAGAGGAGGGAGGGCAGCTGGCTCTCCTGCACCCGGGCGGGGAAGGGGGGAAGGCGCCACCAGGAGCTTTTCCTGCGCCGACTGAAAGGCTGACGTCTGCGAGAGAGAAGGGTGCCCACCAAGAGAAACACCGACACCGCCAAAAGAAGGGCCATCAGGAAGCACCCTTGGCCATGGGCTTGAGGGCATATTCCCGATCCCCATCCACCAGGAGGAGGGGCCTGAGCTTACCGTTCCCCCATGTGCAGATCTGGGCCAGCTGGCGCCTCCCCTGGGGGGTCCGTTCCAGGTGGACCATCAGGTCCACCGTCGCCTTCACCTGCCGTTTCAACACGGCAAAAGGTGGCCTTTCCGGAGCCAGGCTGGCCAGGGTGGTGAAGCGCAAGAGGGCATCCTCAGGACCGTTGGCGTGCACCGTGCAAAAGGAACCGCGGTGCCCCGTGTGCCAAGCCTGCAGCACATCGAAGGCTTCCGCCCCTCGCATCTCCCCAATGAGGAGGCGATCCGGCCTCATGCGCAGGGCATTTCGCACCAGTTCGCGCAGGCTCACCCCATGGTTGCCCTCCACCCCCGCCGGCCGCGTCTCCAAGGCCACCGCGTGGGGAAGGGGAAGGCGCAGTTCCGCCGCATCTTCGATGGTGATGACCCGCTCTTCGGGAGCGATGCGGGCCGCCAGGGCCGTCAAAAGGGTCGTCTTCCCGGAACCGGTGTTGCCGGAGATGAGGATGTTCTGCCGTTGGACCACGGCTTCTTCCAGGATTCTCAAGGCTTGGGGCGTCAGGGAACCCCTCTCCGCCAGCTCCTCCAAGGTGAAGAACTCCTGGCGGAACCGCCGGATGGTCAGGCAGGGTCCCTTCAGGCTGATGGGAGGCAGGATGGCGTGAAAGCGAGAGCCATCGGGAAGCCTGGCATCCACGTAAGGGTGAGAGGCATCCAAGCGCCTCCCGGCATCGCCCGCGATGCGCCTCGCGACCTCCAAAAGGTGTTTTTCATCCCGGAACTGCAGATCGGTCTTCTCAAGGCGGCCCTGCCGCTCCACGTAGATCTCCCCGGGGCCATTCACCATGACATCGGTGATCTCGGGGTCCACCAAAAGGGCCTGGAGGGGCCCATAGCCCAGGACTTCCTCTGCCACGTGAGCCACCTTTTCCCGGGTCGGAGCGACGTTGCTGGCGGCCACCGCCGCCGCCACCGCCAGCTCCAGATGGCGGCGGGAACCGGGGTCCCTGCGGGCCCGTTCCACCACCGCCCCCGCCCCGCTCAGGGCATGGCGGGCCTCCTCCACATAGCGGCCGTGGGGCCCCTGGCTCTCTCGGGCCGCCAATCGTTCCTGAAGGGTTTTCATCGCCACCACCTCCGTCTGATCTCTTCCCAGAGGGAAGGCTGTTTCACCGGGGAAACCGGCGTCTTCACCAGGGGGCGCACCAGCCCCGCCACCGCCTCCTGCCAAGGGTTGCGCCTCCCCCGCCCCAGCAGGAGGGACTGGTTGCCGGGACCTGCATCCAGGGAGCGGGGATCCTCGGGAATCTCGGCGGCCGGCGCCCGCCCCAAAAGATGGCGGACGATCTCCTTGCCCGGGGCCCCTGGGCGCAGCCGGTTTACCACCACGTGGATCTCTCCTCCCGGGGGAAGCTCCATCTGGGCCAGAAGGTTAAGAAGAAGGGCGCTCCGCTGGAGGGCCATGGCGTCGGGGGTGGTGACGAGGAGAAGGAGGTGGGAGAGCTCCAGCAGCTGGTAAAAGAGGTCATCGCTGAGGTGGGAGGGGATATCCAGGACCACCCTCTCAAAATGGCGCGCGGCCCAGCCCACCATTTCCACCACATCTTTCCGCTCCACCATCTGGGCCAGGTCAGGTCGGCCCGTGCCCCGCACCAGGTAAAGGCCCGACCCATGGCGGCCCCTTTCCAGCCAGCCCCCTCTTTCAAAGAGGTCCATCTGGCCCAAAAGCTCCAGCACCGATGGCCCCCCTTCCATCCCCAAAAAGAGGCCAGCATCGGAAGCGGGGAGATCCAGGTCTAGAAGGATGGTCTGGAGGCCTTCCCGGGAGAGGTGCATCCCCACATGGCAGGCGAGGGACGTCTTTCCCACCCCTCCCTTGGCACCTGTCACCGCTACCACGTGGCCGCCGGAGGGGCGTTTAGGGGCAAGGACCCTGCCCGTCACGGGGAAGAGCCACTGGGCCCAGGCCACCACATCGTAGGGGTCCACGGGCAAAGGAAAGAACCGGCGCCGCCCGTGCTGCCCCTCCCACAGAGGACTCGGAGAATCGCCCTCCCCGAGCGCGGCCACGGCCACCTCCGGCGGAAAGGGCTGGGACCAGACCTGCGGGAAGAGGCGGGCATCCACGATGAAGATCTCCGCCGGCAAAGGGTGGCGGTCCATGGTCTCCTGCCAAAGGAAAGGTTCCTTTCCCTGCAGCACCACCTCCAGGCCAGTGGCTTCCGCCAGCGCCAACTGGATCTCCAAAAGCTGGCCGAATACGGCGACGCGGGCTTTAGGGAGCATCCTCTTCCCCCCTTCCGCCGAAGAAAAGGGTGTGGCCATCCACCCCAAAGGCGGGATCGGGGGGCTCGCCATACCCCTCCAACGCCACCAGGACCCTGCCGCTGCTGAGGGCAAAGGCCACCCGCTCCGCATCCCAGGGGGTGAGGGCCACCACCGCCGACGGGCCTCCCGCCTGGAGAACCGTCAGTCCCTGCAAAAGGGTGCGGGCAAAGGAAAGGTCCCCTCCCTTGCCGTAGATGAAGATGAGATCCACCCGGTCTCCCGCCTCCAGGCGGGGCGCCCACCGTTCATCGTCCAGGGGAATAGCGAAGGCCACATGGCCGTCGGGGATGGCGGCAGCCAACGCGCTTTTTGGATGGAGACCCCCCACGTGCAGAGGCCACAGGGGCTGACCGGCGGCCACGTCTTGAAGAAGGTAGCGCCCCCATAAGTTCGCCGGCTCGGAAAAGAAGGAGGGGTGGCGAGCCGCCTGGGGCCAGGGCACCACCTGCAAATCGGAGGCCTGGATCTTCTGCTGAGCCGAAAGGTCGTGGCGGGCCACCACCACGGGCACGGTGGCGTTGGCCTTCGTCACCGCCACGTACACCCAGATGCCCACCAAAAGAGCGCCCAACCAAAGGATCCCGTCCCGCCATGACCACCTCGCCACTGCCATCCTCCATTCCAGTTCATTCCATTCGCCACCACCATGCCAAGTCCTGCCATCAAGTCCACCAGGAATTTCCATGTCCGTCGCGAAGGTCCCTGGGGAAAGGATGGTGATGATGTTGCCCACCGTGAGGAATCGGATGAAAGGATGGGTGGCGGGCCTGGCGGTGTTGGCCTTGGTGCTGGCCCCCAGCACGGGCGCCTTGGCCCAGTCCTGGTATGTGGATGTGGCGGCCGGCCACTGGGCCCGTCCGGAAATCTACGCTCTTTTTAGAGCCGGCGTCGCCGACGGCTGGTTCGTGCCGGCTCCGGGGCTTCCCGTCTCTCTTGGCAGCTGGTATTACAAACCGGACCAGGCCATGGCCCGGGGAGAAGTGGTGGTCCTGTTGCTGAAAGCCATGGGGATCCCCCCTGGCGATGGGCCCATCCCCTTTGTGGACGTCCCGCCAAGTTTCGAAGTGTATGGGCGCTTCCCTTTGCGGCCCTACGTGGCCTCCGCCGTGGCCAAAGACCTTCTTTCAGGGGAAGACGGGCTCTACTTCAACCCGCGCGCTGACCTTCAGCGCCAGTACGCCGCCGCCTGGCTGATCCGCAGCCTGGGATTGAAGGCCTTTGCCCAATCCCTCAGCCCCCTCCAGATCCAGCAACAGCTGCGCCGCTTTCGCGACGGGGGCGACGTGGCGCCACGATACCAGGCGGAAGTGGCGGCGGCCATCCTCTTAGGGATCATTCGGGGCTACCCTGACGGCACCCTTCGCCCCCGCCAAACCCTCACCCGGGCCGAAGCCACCGTCATGGTCTTCCGCTCTGCCTGGATTCAGCTGGAGGTTTACCCCTCCCGCTGGGACCCCGCGCTGGGCCCGGCCCGTATCCGCCTGCGATCCCTGGAAAACGGCAACGTCCGTTTCTGGCAGGCGTGGATCGAGGATGACCGGGGAGCCATCCTCCGCACCTTCACCTGGTATCCGCCCCAAAAACCCCCGTTGGAAGGCCTTCTCCCCAGCCTCCCCGGCCCTGGCCTCTACTGGGTGAAGGGGAGCATCACCTCCGTCGAAGCTCCCCTGCGGGAAGCCATTCCCATCCCCCTTTTGGTGGAAGGCACCTGGATGACGGGCCAAATCCAGCCTCCACGGGTGCCTGCCGGACAGCCCTTTCGCCTTCTGGCCCAGACCAGCCATCAAGGGCAAGCCGTCACGGCAACCCTTCCCTGGGGGCTTTTTGAGCTGCTCCCCCTTCCTGCCCTGCCAGAGGGAAAATCCTGGTCCCTCGGCCTGACGGTCCCCGCCGACCTGGCCCCCGGCACCTATCCCATCCGCCTGGAGGGACTCTTTTTCGAAAGCCAGCGGCGCTCCCTCACCCTCTTCTTGGAGGTCCTGGCGGTCGAGGCGGACGAGGAATTAGATCTGCGGGTTGTCCTGGTAGGCTCACGGAACTAATCCCTCCACCCACCGGGAGAGGCCCCGGGCCAAAAGGTCCATGGCGGCCCGGGCCTCTTCCAGGGGAGTGAGCTGGTTTCCCACCTCCAGGAGGAGGGCTCCTGGGCTCAGATCCTGGTTGTAGGTCCCCTCCCCCAGGTAGATCCCTTTGATGAGATCCGGGTAGAGGGCATCCGTCCGGGACATCAAGGAGCGGGCGAAGGTCAAATTGTCGGCGTAGAAGGGGTTTCCCTTTCCCACCACCATCATGATCTGGCTCAAGGTACGCCCGTTCCAAGATGTGCGATACACCTCGGCACTGGGCCCCGCGTCTCGGTGAAGGTCAAAGAGGAAGAGGGGCGCCTCTTGGAGGTATTCCAGGACAGCTCGCCTTGAGCGGGCATAGGACCCTTCATCGTGGGGCCAGAAGTTGGTAAGGTCATGGACCACGTGGGTGAAGCCCTCTTTCAAGAGGGCATGCTTGAGCTCCTCTCCGACCTTCAGAATGGCGCCCCCTCTTTCTTCCGACTCGGTGCCCCGGGCGGGGATGTAGGATTCGTCGGTATGGCTATGGTAGATGACCACCAGGCGGTTCTTAGGGGCAGTGCGGGGAAAGGCAGCCACCAGGTCCCGGAGAGAAAGAACCGGCAGCTCCAGGGGGTCCAAGGGAAGGGCGGAAGCATCCAGGGGGCCGTAGAGCTCCCGGGCTAGACCCCGGGAGACCAGGTGAGCTTTTTGCCCTTCCCGGGCCACCACCTCGAAGACCTCATCTTCTCGCGAAAGGAAGCGATCCCCCACCTGCGGAAGAATTTCCGTATGGAGAAAGGGGGAGGAACCCACGTAGAGGGTATGAAAGCCCTCCCTCCGGTCCGCCTGAAGCCCTGGCCGCAAGCGGTAGAAAAGAAGAATCCCTCCAAAGAGCACCCCCACAAGGGCCCAAATGCGTCGCCGCCCCATGGTCCTTCCCTTCAAGGGAAGTCTGCCCCGAAACGATCCTCAATCTTGATAGGGATCGAAAATCTCGGGCCCGGCCATCAGCGCCATCAGCGGCCGCAGCCGTTCCACCCCTTCCACCGTCCTTTTTTGCTCCGCCAGGACTTCCTCCAGATGGACCTGGGGCGCCTCATCCCCGTCTCCTCCCCGCAGCATGATCACTTTCTCTCTCAGCCACCTTTGTATGGCCTCCAGCCCCTCCGTTGGGCGTGGCGCCGCCCCATGACCCGGCCGGC
>JASBVX010000068.1 GCA_029960865.1 Bacillota bacterium
CCTACGAAGAGCTGGAAGAGGGCCCTTGGTACGAGAACCGGGCCCAGCTCCTGGTGCCCGACATCCCGGCCAAAAGGTCCCTTTCCATCGCGCGGGACACCGCCTTCTACCTCTATCACCGCCGCCTCTCTCAAAAGGAAGCCGGCCGATTCCGCAGAGGTTCCGGCCGCCGCTCCCGGTAAGCTTCCCGCAAAAGGGAAGCCACCTCCGGCCGGCTGAACTCCAGCGGCAGATCTTCCTCCTTCCGAAGGGCCTCCCTCACCGCCGTGCCGCTCAGGTGCACATGATCTTCCGGCCCGTGGGGGCAGGTGTTCTCCGTCGCCATGGCCTGGCAGCGGCGGCAATAGAAGGCGTGGGCGAAGAAAAGGGGCTGGATGCCCAAAACCTCCTTGGGGAAAAGGTGAAAGATCTCCTGCGAGGCGGTGGGGGCATAGTACTGGCCCACCCCCGCATGATCCCTCCCGATGATGATGTGGGTGCAGCCGTAATTCCTGCGGACGATGGCGTGATGGATCGCTTCCCTGGGTCCGGCGTAGCGCATGGCTCCGGGAAAGGGGGAGAGGATCACCTTGTGGGACGGGTAGTAGTGGCGAAGAAGGGTCTCATAAGCCTCCCAGCGGACGGCAGCCGGCACATCGTCCTCTTTGGTCACCCCCACCAGGGGGTGCAAAAAGAGGCCGTCGAAGATCTCCAGGGCGCATTTCTGAAGGTACTCATGGGCCCGATGGATGGGGTTTCTCGTCTGGAAGGCGACGATCGTCTGCCAGCCCCTTTGGGAAAAGGCGGCCCTGGCTTCTTTGGGCGTCAGAGCATAGGGCTGGAAAGGATCGGGGAAGGGCCGGAAGAGGGTGACGGTCCCACCCACGCAGAGATCGCCTTCATCCAAAAGGAGTCTCACCCCCGGGTGGCGGGGATCGTCGGTGCCAAAGACCGCCTTGGCTTCAAAGGCCCGATCCCGCCAAAAGATGTCCTCCACCTGCAAGAGGGCCCGGGGAACGCCATCGGGGCCTCCCAGGGCCAGAAGATCCCCTGGGGGAAGGGTTTCCCCAGTCCGGGCACTCAAGGTGACGGGCAGCGTCCAGGGAAGGCCTTGGGCAAGGCTCATATGTTCCAGAACGCTCTGATAGGTCTTTCGATCCATGAAACCTGGCAGGGGGCTGTAGGCGCCCTGGCTGAGGAGGATGAGGTCGCTTACCATGCGGGGAGTGAGGGGAAGATAAGGGAGCTCTTTGGCCTTCTCCGAGAGCTCCCTTGCCTCCTCTCCCTGAACCCATCTTTCCAACAGGGCGCCCCCGTACGGTTCAAGCATGAAGGCCACACTCCTTTTTCTCTTTCCCCCGCCAGCGGCCGCTCCTTGGATCTTCTCCCGGGAGCACCGGGCTGGTGCAGGGAAGACACCCGATGCTGGGATAATGGCGATCGTGGAGAGGATGGTAAGGGATCTGGTGCCGGTGGATGTAATCCCAGACGTCCTTGGTGGTCCAGGTCACCAGAGGGTTGATCTTCCACAGGGAAAAGGAGGCATCCCACTGGATGCTTTGGGCCTGCGCCCGGGTGGGGGACTGCTCCCTGCGGATCCCTGTGATCCAGGCATCGAAGCCCTGCAAAAACCCTTTGAGGGGCTCCACCTTTCTAAGACGGCAGCAAAGATCGGGGTCCCTTTCCCAGAGCTTGGGTCCATGCTGGGCTTCCTGCTCCTTTAAGGAAAGCTGGGGCTCCACCCGATGGAGGGTGATGGAGTAGCGCTTCTGGATGATGTCCCTGGTGGCGTAGGTTTCGGGAAAGTGGAGGTGGGTGTCCAGGTAGAAGACATCCACGCCGGGTTTGAGAAAAGACGCCATATGGACCAGGACCACATCCTCCGCCCCAAAGCTGCAGGCCAGGGCAATGCGGGGAAAGCGCCCAAGGGCCCAGGCTAAAACCTCTTCGGGAGGCCCATCCAAAAGGGTGGGTGCAATGACCATCACGGGCTTTCACCATCCTTCCGCCGCACCATATGTCCCTTTAGCTTCCTAAGAGCCTGTCATAAGATGAGGATCATGAGCAGCTGGACGTGGCCTCGGCTGGAAGAAACCATCATCGGATGCCGCCTTTGCCCCCGCCTCGTGGCTTACCGGGAAGAGGTGGCCCAAAAAAAGGTGCGGCGCTTTCAGGACTGGGAGTACTGGGGTAAGCCCCTTCCCGGCTTTGGCGACCCCAACGCCCGCCTCTGGATTCTGGGCCTGGCGCCGGCGGCCCATGGAGGCCTGCGCACCGGCCGCATGTTCACAGGCGATGCCTCCGGGGACTTTCTCTTCTCCGCCCTCCATGAGATGGGGTGGGCCTCCCAGCCGGAGAGCCGGGAAAGAGGGGATGGCCTCACGTTGACGGATGTCTACATCAGCGCTTCCGCCAGGTGCGCTCCGCCCAAGAATAAGCCCCTTCCTCAGGAGCTCAAGAACTGCCGCCCCTACCTCCACACCGAAGAGGGCCTCCTGGGAAGGGCGAAGGCTGTCCTTTGCCTCGGGCGCATCGCCTTTGACAGCTACCGCCAGCTGCGGAAAGAACGGGGCCTTTCCGATCCCAACATGGCCTTTTCCCACGGGGCCATCCAGCGCCTGGAGGATGGGATCCCCTATCTCGCCCTCTCCTACCATCCCTCTCAGCAGAATACCCAAACGGGAAGGCTCACTCGGGAGATGTTTCTTTCGGTTCTGAAAGACATCAAAACGATTTTGGAAGAGGAGGGGGAGGATGCAGGAGAAGGGGGAAAAGGCCTGGCTTCTCATCAGGGATGACCCTGTCGGCGGCTGGGCCCCGGAAGCTGAAGAGGGCGAGCTCAAGGTGCTGGTGGAGACCCTGGGCTGGGAGGTGGTGGGGACCACCAGGCAGCGGCGCCAGAAACCCGATCCTTCCACCTGGCTGGGCCCGGGAAAGCTGAAGGACGTCCAGCCTCTGCTAAAGGAAAGAGGGGCCAACCTGGCGGTGACCAGCGAAGAGATCACCCCGGGCCAGAGGCTCCACCTTCGGGATCTCCTGGGGGTGGAGGTGGTGGACCGCACCCAGGTGGTCCTGGAGATCTTTGCCCAAAGGGCCCGCTCCCGGGAAGGAAAACTTCAGGTGGAGCTGGCCCAGCTCCGGTACCTTTTGCCCCAGCTAAGGGGCCATGGCGAAGAACTCTCCCGCCTGGGGGGCGGCATTGGCACCCGGGGACCTGGTGAAACGAAACTGGAAGTGGATCGAAGGCGCCTTCGGGAGAGGATCCGCCAGCTGGAAAGAGAGATCCGGGAGCTGCGGGAAAGAAGGCAGCTGGTGCGCTTGGGGCGAAAGCGCCTGGGCCTTCCCGTGGTGGCCCTGGTGGGCTACTCCAACGCCGGGAAGACCACCCTTTTCAACCGCCTCACGGGAGAAGACCTCCCGGCCCAGGACCGCCTCTTTGTCACCCTGGACCCCGCCATCCGCCGCTTGCAGCTGGGAGAAGGCCGCCAGGCCCTTTTGAGCGACACGGTGGGCTTCATCCACGACCTTCCCCATCACCTGGTGCAGGCCTTCCATGCCACCCTGGAGGAAGTCACCGCCGCCGACCTCATCCTCCACGTCCTGGATATCAGCCGGCCCGGGTGGGAAGAGCGCCAGGAAGCGGTGGAAGAGGTCCTGGTGGAGATCGGGGCCGGATCCATCCCCCGGCTTCTCGCCCTCAACCAGGTGGATCGCCTGGAGGGAGGGCTCCCGCCGGGAGCGCCGGGGGGTGTCCCCATCTCGGCCCTCACCGGGAAAGGGCTGGAGGATCTCCAAAGAGCCATCGCCGATGCCCTCGATACCGGCGCTCGCCCCTACCGCTTCCGCATCCCTTACGAGGCAGGCGACCTTCTCGCCTGGATTCGGCAGACCTCCCGGGTGAGGGGGGAGGCCTTCACTGCGGAAGGGGTGGAGCTGGAGATCTACACCCGGGAAGATGTGGCGGAAAAGATCCAGGGGATCCTCTGGCAAAGGCAAAAGGAAAGGGCCTTTGGCAGCTGATAATCCGCCTCTCCCCTGGGAAACCTAAGGCCCATGAAGAAAGCCCTGGCCTTCATCCTTCTTCTTTTCGCCCTTTTTGCTGCCGGCTGCCAGAGCTCTTTGCGGGAACTCCCCCAGCGTCTGAGCCAAAAGGGGGACCATTCCCCTTGGGCGCCGGAAGATCTCCTCAGCTTCGAGAAAGCCGCCGAAGACCTCACCGACGCCGCCCTGCGGGAAGACTGGGCCAGCAGCCAGGAGTATGCCCGCCGCCTGCAGGTGGCTTGGCCGCGGGTGAAAGAAGAGACGGCGTCCCGCCAGGTGACGGAAGGGTCCCTTTTACGGGTGGAAAAGCTTTTGCAAAAGGCGGAGGAGGGGGTCCGCAAGGAAGATTCCCTGGAGACGGCGGCGGCCGCCAATGGCCTGAATCTTTATGCCGGCCATTTCCTCTCCCTCTATGAGATGAGCGTCCCCGCCGCCATTCCGATGCTGGATGGGGCCGTCCGGTCCATCCAGGTGGCGGTCCGCAAAGGAGACTGGGAGGGGGCCCAGGCGGCCCTGGGGGCCCTGGATGGGGCCTGGATTCAGTTCCACCCGGCGGGGTGGGTGAAAAAGCCTGAGGCCGGCAAGAGGATGGATGGCCATCTGGATGAGATGGCGGCGGCCATCGAGAAAAAAGACGAGGCTCAGGTGGAAGCAGTGGTGCAAAAGCTCCTTGAAGATCTAAAGGACATGCGCCAGGAGCTCACCCGCTGAGGTTTCCCCAGTACAGGAGAAGGTGGAGCAAAAGGGCACCCAGGAGAAGGGCGGCCATGAGGATGTGGGCCGTTTGCAAAAAAAGGGAGCCGGGAAACCAGAAGAGGGGAAGGCCCGTCAGAAGGGCCAGCGCCCCCAGCCCCAGGATCCAAAGGCCGGTATGGCGAAAAGGGCCTTTATGTCCCCGGGCGTGATCTTTCCAGAGGGGAAAAACCAGAAAAAGAGGGAGAAGACCTAAGGCCAGGTGGAGGAGCCGGAGGGAAAGGGGCCGCTCTCCCGGCTGGAGGATCAAGAGGGGAAGGCCGCTCAAGAGGCCGAGAAAAAAGAGTGCCGCAAGCCAGCGCTGGACCAGCGGAAAAGCCCCCCTCCCCATTATCTTTGAGAAGGGAGACGGGAGAAGGTGTCGAAAGCATAGGGGGAGGGATGGTTGTGGCCAGGCCCCTTTTGCCTGAGGATCTCCTGAAGCTCAAAGTCCTTTCCGACCTTCGCCTTTCCCCCGATGGCCGCCAGGTGGCGGCGGTGGTGCAAGAAGCCCTTCCCTCCAAAGACGGTTACCGAAAGACCCTCTGGATCTTTCCCGCCGATCCCCAGGAAACACCTTTCCCTGTCGAAGAAGGGACCCGCCCCCGCTGGTCTCCCCAAGGGGATCTCCTCGTTTTCCAGGGGCCCCAAAAGGACTTGAGATTTTTGCCCTTTGAGAAAGGGGCTCCCGGCAAAGTCGCGTCTTTCCCCGAAGCTCCTTTGGGGTGGCGGGATCTCTCCTTTTCTCCCGATGGGAGGCGCCTGGCGGTGGTGGCCCCCTGGGAAGGGTTTCCCCCCGCTGGGGACGCCCTTTTCCCGGGACCCAAGGGGGCCTACGCCTCCACCGCCCGGGTCTATAGCCGCGCCTTCCTCCGGGAAGACGGAAGCGGCTGGCGGGGAAGGGAGCGAGTGCGCCTTTTCCTTTTGGATCGCCATGAACCCAAGGAGCCTTCTCTCCTTTTCCCGGATCTGGACGATGACGACCACGGGGAACCGGTCTTTTCTCCCCGAGGAGACCTCCTTGCCTTTACCCGGCGCTTTGCCCCCACCCCTGAGGCTTCTTCCTGGGGTAGGAGCCAGATCTGGGGCTTTTTGTGGGATGAGGAAAGGGAGGCTCTTCGTCCCCTCACCCCGGCCTCTTTGGAGGCCTTTTCCCCTTTCTTTTCAGAAGACGGAAGGGAGCTTTTCTTTGTGGGGCGCCCGGTGGAAGAGGGATCGGGGGCCAACTATCACCTCTTCTCCCTGGATCTTTCCTCAGGAGAGGTCAGGGATCTCATCCCCGGCTTCGATCGCTCCCTGGGAGCCCACGTCCGCTCTTACGAAAGGGGAGATCACCCGGGGCCGGCGGCCGCCCGGGGAGGGTCCTGGCTCTATTTCCTCGCCACCCATGGAGGGGCCCAGCCCCTCTGGGCCCTTTCTTTGGAAGGGGGCCAGCCTCAGAACCTTTTCCCTGAGGAGGCTGTCATCCCCGGTTTCAGCCTCTCCTTGGAGGGAAGGGAGGTGGCCTTCGTGAAAGAGACGGCCACGTCCCTGGGGGATCTTTTCTGGGCTCGCCTCGAGGAAGCAGGAGGGCGGATAAGCCTTGGGGAAGTCCGCCGGCTGAGCCACCTGAACGAGGAATTCCTGAAGGACAAAAAGATCTTTTCGCCCCGCCCCCTGAAGGCCCTGGGGCCTTCCGGATGGGCCGTGGAAGGCTGGCTTCTGGAAGATCCGGACCTTCCCGGGCCCAAACCCCTCGTCCTCAACATCCACGGCGGGCCCCACGGCACCTGGGGCCACACCTTCATGCTGGAGAATCAGATCCTGGCGGGGGCGGGTTTCGCCGTGGTTTACGGCAACCCGCGGGGGAGCCAGGGCTACGGGCAGGCTTTCACCCAGGCGGTGGTGGGCCGCTGGGGGGAAGACGATGCCCGGGATCTTGTGGCCCTGGTGGAAAGAGCCCTCGCCCTTTCCGGGATCGATGGGGAGCGGGCGGGGGTCATGGGGAATTCGTACGGCGGTTACATGACCAACTGGCTCATGGCCCGCTACGGCCATATCTTCCGGGCCGGCGTCACCCAGGGGACCATCTCCAACCTGGTGAGCTTTTTCGGGGAAAGCGATTACGGTTTTGTGCGCCCGAAAGGGCGGGAGAAGGAGACCCCCTGGGAAGAGGAAGGCCTTTTCCTGCGCTCTCCTTTGCGTTGGGTGGAAGGGGTTCAGGGGCCCGTCCTGATCCTCCATGGGGAAGAGGATTTCCGCTGCCCCCTGGGCCAGGCGTTGGAGTGGTATGAAGCTTTGCAGGTGCGGGGCGTGGAGACGTCCCTTGTCATCTACCCGGGGGAGAGCCACGGCTTTACCCGCACGGGAAGGCCCCCGCACCGGGTGGATCGGTTGCAGCGCCATCTCGATTGGTTTACCCGCTTTTTGAAAGGAGAAAGGAGCCTTTGAGGCCCATTTTGGTGGTGGGAAGTCTCAACATGGATCTGATCTTCACGGTGGAGCGGGCGCCCCGGGCCGGGGAGACGGTGAGGGGTCTGGAGTTCTCCCTGGCCCCGGGAGGTAAGGGG
>JASBVX010000069.1 GCA_029960865.1 Bacillota bacterium
CTTGCTGTTGCCAGCCTTGGTCCTTACGGTCACCAACGCCGCCAGCATTATCCGCTACGTGCGGGCCAGCATGCTGGAGGTGGTCCGCCAGGACTACATCCGGACGGCCCGGGCCAAGGGATTGCAGGAACGGGCCGTGCTGTACGGTCATGCCCTGCGCAACGCCCTGATCCCTGTGATCACCATCCTCGGGCTGAGCCTGCCGGGGCTCTTTTCGGGCGGGATCATCACGGAGCAGGTCTTCAGCATCCCCGGGGTGGGGAGAGCCCTCTACCAGGCCATTCTGGCCCGGGATTACAACGTGATGATGGCCATCACCACCTTCCTGGCCGTGTTGACCATCCTGGGCAACCTTTTGGCGGACCTGGCCTATGCGTGGGTGGACCCGCGGATCCGCTATGACTAGGAGCCCTAAGGAGGTGCATGGACATGTCCGTTGAACTGCAAGAACCTGGTGGCATTCTTCCTCCCGCAGGAGCTCCGGAAGAGCCGGTCGGTCCCGTATTCGACTCTCCTCTCAAAACATTCTGGCGCCGCTTTTCCCGGAACCGCATCGCGGTGGTGGCGGCAGTGCTGCTCCTCCTGATCGCCCTCACGGCGGCGGCGGCGCCCCTTTTCGCCAGCCTCTCCGATCGGGACAGCACCAACCTGAAGGCAGCCAACAAGCCCCCCGGATGGGAAGGTCACATCCTGGGCACCGATGAAATCGGGCGGGATGTCTTTGCCCGCTTGATCTGGGGCGGGCGGGTCAGCTTGACGGTCGGCCTGACGGCGGTGGGCATCTCCATCGGCATCGGGATTATCGTCGGCGCCATCTCCGGCTTCTTCGGCGGCTGGGTGGACAACGTCCTCATGCGCGTCACCGACATCTTCTTAAGCATCCCTACCCTGGCCCTTTTGATCGTGGGGGCAGCCATCCTGGGACCCAGTATCACCAATACCATGATCATCATCGGGGCGGTGAGCTGGCCGGGGGTGTCGCGCCTGGTGCGGGGTGAGATCCTGTCCCTGCGGGCCAGGGACTTCGTGACGGCGGCCCGGGCAGCCGGAGCCCGCTCCGGGTACATCATCCGCAAGCACCTGGTGCCCAACTCCATGGCCCCGGTCTTGGTGTCGGCCACCCTTTCGGTGGCGGGGACCATCATCCTGGAAGCTTCTTTGAGCTTCCTGGGGCTGGGGGTGCAACAGCCTATCCCCAGCTGGGGCAATATGCTGGAGGCGGCCACCAACTGGCGGGTTTTGACCCTCTTTTGGTGGCAGTGGATGCCCCCGGGCTTCATGATCTTCTTCACCGCCCTTTGCATCTACATCGTGGGGGACGCCCTCCGGGATGCCACTGATCCGCGGTTGAAGTAATTCAGTTGGAGGAAGGGGAGAGGTGGCATGGCGGGGAGAAGAGGGAAGCGGTTAGGGGCAGTCGTGGTGGCGGCGGGTCTTTTCCTAAGCGCCTGCGGCGGGACAGCTCCGGGTACCCAGGGCGAGGGGACGCCGGCACCGGCTGGGGAAGCGGTGGCCTCCTTGGGGCAGGTGCAGTCCCCTTCGGGGAACTTTTGCCCCGGGATTCTCACGTCCGCTTATGACGGGGATGTGTCCGGCCTTATCTTTGAAAGCCTCTTGCGCCTGAAACCCGATTTGAGCTATGAGGCTAACATGGCCGATTACCAGCTGGCGGACGGCGGCCTGACATTGACATTCGTCCTCAAAGACGGCATCCAGTTCAGCGATGGTGAGCCTCTGACGGCCGAAGATGTGCGGGATACTTTTTACCTCATCATGGATCCCAAGTTCCCTGGTCCCATCCAGAGCAACTACGAAAGCCTGCGGGGAGCCGTCGACTATTTCAAGGTCCTGAGCGACCTCAACAGCCGCCTTCCTGGTGACGACGAAGAAGCCAACAAGGCGATCCAGAATCCCATCACCCCCGAAGAATGGGATCGGCAGGCCTACGCCGCTTATGAAGAGTGGAAGAACAAGGGCGCTATCGAGGTGCTCAGCGACAAGGAAATCGCTTTCCACTTCGATGAGATCTATGCGCCGGCCCTGGCCGCCATCGGCGGTCAGGCTATCTTCTCCCGCAAGGCCCTTTCCCAGGTGACTGATGTGGCCCAGGCCGGATCCTCCGACCTTTGCCGTAAGCCGGTGGGGACGGGCCCCTTCATCCTTTCCGACTTCCAGCCCGATCAATACACCGTCCTGGTGAAGAACCCCACCTATTTCCGGGGCGCCCCCAAGGTGGATAAGGTCATCTTCAAGGTGGTTCAGGAAACTCAGCTGGCGGGCCATTTCTTGGCGGGCGAGCTGGATGGCGTGGGGTTTGGCTCTTCCTTCATCAGCCCCAAGGACCAGCCTCTGGTTCTCCAGCAGATGCCCGACGTACAGACCTGGGAGCTGCCTGACTTCGGATACCAATACATGTGGGTCAATCTGAGGGATCCCCTCTTTCAGGATGTGAAGGTCCGGCAGGCCCTTGTGGGTGCCATCGATCGCCAGGGTATGGTGGATGTTCTCTTCGACGGCCACGGCGCCGTCCAGAACACCATCTTTGCCCAAGCCTCCTGGGCCAATCCCAGTGGTCTCGAGACCTACCCCTACGATCCCGACAAGTCCAAGGCTCTTCTGGAAGAAGCGGGCTGGACCCAGGAAGCTGACGGCACCTGGACCAAGACCTTGGGCGGGAAGAAGACGACCCTCAAGTTCACCCTGACCTACTCCAGCGGTACCCAGGTGATCGAGGAGCTGGCTACCCTGGTCCAGAACGATCTGAGAAAGATCGGGATTCCGGTGGAACTGAAATCCCTGGAGTTCAACAGCTTCGTAGGAGCCATCCTCAACTCCCCTCCGGGGCGCAAGATTGACGTTCAGGCGGGAACTCTGGGTTGGGCCCTTTCCACGGAGCCTGACCCCACAGGGCTCTTCGAGAAGGATGCGGTGTATAATTTCGCCGGCTGGAGCCCCGAGACCGTGGGGAAGGACATCTACGACCGCTCTATGGAGCTGACGAAGGCGGGCCTTAGGACCTTCGATCAGGCTGAGAGGAAGGCCATTTATCAGGAACTGGGGCAGATCTACAACCAATACCTGCCTTACATCTTCCTGTACACCCAGACCCACATCGTGGATGTCAACCCCCGCCTCAAGAATGTGAACCGCGACATTCGGGGACCTTTGACCGACGCTCATCTCTGGGAGATCAGCCAGTAGGAGCGGAGGAAGGCCTGGAAGGCAGGGAGGAGGGTTCCGGGAGCCCCCGGAACCCTTTCCCTTTGCGGAAAAGAGGAGCCATCGCCTATGGGCGGTCATTGTGGTAAACTCCCCGTTGTACTCTGGGCCATAGTAGAGGAGGCTCCCCTGGCGCCATGGACGTATTTCGCCGGCTGAAACCGTACTACTGGCCTTATCGCAAGACGCTCTTGTGGGCCATCGTCTCCATGGGCCTATTGACGGCCTTTGGCCTTCTTCGCCCTTACATCATGCGCTGGCTCATCGACGATGTGATCCGCGGCGGAAAGGAAGAGTGGCTCTGGCCCCTGGCCCTTTCCCTGGTGGCCATCGCCCTCATCCGGGGGGTGTTCAACTACCTGCGCCAGTACCTGGGGGAATGGGCCGGCCAGAAGACTACCTTCCGCCTGCGGACCTCCCTCTATGACAAGCTGCAGAGCCTTTCCTTCAGTTACTATGACCGGGCTCGCACCGGCGACCTCATGTCCCGCCTCACCATGGACGTGGATGCCTTTCGCATGTTTTTTTCTTTTGGCCTGGTTTTCCTAACGGATTTCTTCTTCATGGTGGGTTTTGGCCTGGTGGCCATGCTCCTCATCAGCCCCCGCCTGACCCTGGTGACCTTCATCCTCATGCCCTTTCTGGCGGTGGCCGCCGTCCGCTTCGACCGCCGGATCCGGGAGGCTTACGGAGCCATCCGCCAGTCCCTCTCCAATCTGACGACCGTCATCCAGGAGAATTTGAGCGGCATTCGCACCGTGAAATCCTTTTCCCGGGAACCCCATGAGATGGACCGTTTCCGCGTCCGCAATCAGGATTTCGCGGAAAAGAACGTGGTGGCCACCGACCTTCTGGCCCGCTACATCCCTTTGATGGAAGGCATCGGCAACCTTTCCGCCACTCTTCTTCTGTGGTATGGCGGGTATATGGTCATCCGGGACGATCTCTCCCTGGGTTCCCTGGTGGCGTTTTTCAGCCTCATCGGATACCTCATCTGGCCGCTGCGGGAGCTGGGGTTTCTTCTCAACATGGTGGAGCAGGCCCAGGCGGCCGGTGCCCGTCTTCTGGAAGTCCTGGAAGTGCCGGCGGCCATCAGGAGTCCCGAACATCCCTACCGTCCCAAGGAAGTGAGGGGCGAAGTGGAGTTTTACGGCGTCACCTTCCACTACCCCGATGGGAACCCGGTCCTGAGGGACATCCACCTCCAGGTGCCCGCAGGGCAGGTGGTGGCCATCCTGGGGACCACGGGGGCAGGGAAGAGCTCGTTGGTGTCCCTGATCCCCCGGTTCTACGACGTCACCCAGGGTGAAGTGAGGGTGGACGGGGTGGACGTGCGCCGCTGGGATGTGGATGTGCTGCGGCGTCATATCGGTTTTGTGCCGGGGGATACCTTCCTTTTCTCCGCTAGCTTGCGGGAGAACATCGCTTACGGACGCCCCGACGCTTCCATGGACGCGATCCAGGAGGCGGCCCGCCGGGCCATGGCCCACGAATTCATCCAGCACTTGCCCCAGCAATATGAGACGGTGGTGGGGGAGCGGGGTATGGGTCTTTCAGGAGGCCAGAAGCAGCGGGTGGCCATCGCGCGGGCCCTTCTCTACGACCCCCGGATCCTCATCCTGGACGACGCCACCTCCAGCGTCGATATGGAAACAGAGTGGCATATCCAAAAGGCGCTGCAGGAAGTCATGAAGGGGCGCACCACCTTCATTATCGCCCATCGGGTGGCCAGCCTCAGGAGGGCCGACCAGATCATCGTCCTGGATGAAGGGCGCGTGGTGGAGCGGCACCCACGAAAGCTTCTGAAAGGGCGGCACTACGCCCATCTATTAGACCAACTGGGGCAAACAGCCGGCGAGGATCTGCAGAAGAGGCGACAGGAGCCGATGAAACGTCTTTTCGCCCTGCTCGGTGGAACTGGTGGAAATCCCGGCCCGGTCCTATCCCGATGATGATCCGGTGGAAAAGCCCTTCAACTGGGGGCAGATGCGGCGGCTCCTCAGCTACCTGAAACCCTACCGGACGGCCCTCTGGGTCGGGCTTTTCATCACCCTTTTGGCCACCGCCACCCGCCTGGCCCTCCCTTACCTTTTGGGCCTGGCCATCGACCGGGCCATTTTGCAAAAGAACCTTCCCCTCCTCCACCTCTACGCCCTGGGGTACCTTTCCTTGCAGCTTATCTACTGGGTGGCCTCCCGCATCCGCATCCGCCTGACCAACCGCATGGGCCAGGACGTCCTGCGGGACCTCAGGACCCAGCTCTTCCACCATGTCCAGAGGCTGTCCTTCGACTTCTTCGACGGCCAGCCTGCGGGGCGCATCCTCGTCCGCCTCACCAATGATGTCAACGCTCTGAACGAGCTGGTCAGCAACGCCCTGGTCAACACCCTGGGGGACGTTTTCCTGCTGGCGGGGATTCTGGGCATGCTCTTCTACCTCCAGCCCCAGCTGGCTTTAGCCTCCCTGGTGGTGCTGCCCCTTTTGGTGTGGGCGTCCACCGGACTGCGCTTCCGCATCCGGCGAGCATGGCAGGCGGTGCGGATCCGCCTTTCCTCTATCAACTCCCATCTGAATGAGGCGCTCCAGGGGATGAGGGTGACCCAGGCTTTCCACCAGGAAGAAGCCAACAGCTTCTTCTTCCGGGGCCTGATGTCCCGGTACTACCGGGCCTATATGAAAGCCATCAAAGAGAATTCCCAGTTCGGTCCCCTGGTGGAGCTGACCGGTGCCGTCGGGACGGCGGTGGTGGTTCTCTATGGGGTCTACCTCCTGCGCCAGGGCCAGATGGAAGTGGGAACGCTGGTGGCGTTCATCACGTATGTGGGGAACTTCTGGGAACCCATCTCCCGCCTGGGGCAGGTCTACAGCCTTCTCCTGGTG
Source organism: Bacillota bacterium (assembly GCA_029960865.1). GTDB lineage: Bacteria > Bacillota > Sulfobacillia > RBS10-35 > RBS10-35 > RBS10-35. The sequence continues at coordinate 6,100 of JASBVX010000069.1, forward strand.
GCCATGGCCTCCAGCGAACGGATCTTCGAGATCCTGGATACCCCGCCCTCCATCGCCGTTGCGGCCAAGGCCGACCCTGGGCCCACCTTGCGGGGGGAAGTGGAATTCGACCATGTGACCTTCTCTTACGGCAAAGGACGGGGTGCGGCCCTGAGGGATGTCTCCTTCCGTGCCGAGCCCGGCCAAACGGTGGCTTTGGTGGGCCACACGGGGGCGGGCAAGACCACCATCGTCCAGCTGATCGGTCGTTTCTACGACGTCACTTCGGGGAGCGTCCGCATCGACGGCGTCGACGTTCGCCAGTACGATCCGGCGGTGCTGAGGTCCCAGGTGGCCTACGTCCTCCAGGATACCTTCCTTTTCCAAGGGACGATCCGGGACAACATCCGGTATGGCCGCCTGGATGCGACCGATGAGGAGGTGGAAGAAGCCGCCCGGGCCGTCCACTTCCACCGCTTCGTAGAGCGCCTTCCTCAGGGGTACGATACCTACGTGCAGGAGCGGGGGAGCCGCCTCTCCGCAGGGGAGCGTCAGCTTCTCTCCTTTGCCCGGGCTATCCTAGCCAATCCCAGGATTTTGATCCTGGATGAGGCCACCAGCGCCATCGATACCGAGACGGAGATGCTGGTCCAGGATGCGCTACGGGTGCTTTTGCGGGGGCGCACCTCCTTTGTGGTGGCCCACCGGCTCTCCACCGTCCGCCAGGCCGATCTGATCCTGGTGCTAAACGAGGGGCAAATCGTGGAATGGGGTCAGCACCCGACCCTGGAGGCCAGGGAAGGGTATTATGCCCAGCTGCTCCAAGCCCAAAAGAGGTTCCTTGTCCAGTAAAGAAGGAGGGTCAAGCCGTGAAAGCAACCATTGCCGAGGTCCTTTTGAGCGAAGAGGAGATCCGCCGCCGGGTGGAGGACTTGGGCCGTCGGCTCGATGAGGATTATCCCGGACCCATCAAGATGATCTGCGTCCTGAAAGGGGCAGTCCCTTTCCTGGCCGACCTGATGCGGGCGGTGACCAAGCCGGTCTTCATCGACTTCCTGGGGGTTTCCAGCTATGGGCTCTCCAGCGAATCGTCGGGGATCGTGCGCCTCACCAAAGACCTGGACGAGAGCATCGAAGGGGAAGATGTCCTC